>NZ_BAABWV010000005.1:0-264982 GCF_040365005.1 Aquicoccus sp. SU-CL01552
ACACGCCATCTGGCGTGAGTGGAGCGGCTACCACCGCCGAAGCCGCGCCGAGACGAAACCTCTCGTGACATTGCTGTGCAATGCACCGACGGTCAGCGGGTGCATTGTGTGAAACTGCCGGGGCAGAGCCTCATGGCACGCGACTTCGACCGTCAGTTTGCCGAACTCCGGGTTCGCGCAGTCGTTTTGCACGGCTACTCCGCGCTCGGCATGCCCGTCACAGAGGCCAAGGGACAAGTCCGTCTGGGGGAGAGGGGAGGTGCGGGCTTTACGATCTTCGCGCCACAAAGCCTGTCGATGCCGTCGGAGGGGGGCGGTTACAGCATCAGGGTCCTTCCAAGTGTTACGTCATCTGCTGACGATAAACTGTAACTTGGTACGGGCGGCGGGACTCGAACCCGCACGGGACTATGCCCTAGGGATTTTAAGTCCCTTGTGTCTACCATTCCACCACGCCCGCAGCACCCCGAGGGGGCGGATCTGATGTAACGCCGTGCGAATGCGGGCACAATCGGGATTTGTTCAAATGTCTTCGCCCGGCGGCGCCAGTGGCGCCCCCGGCGCGGCCAGGCTGCGTTCTGGCAGCCAGGGGTTCAGCGCCAGCGCGCGGGCCAGGGTGTCGCGCGCCGCCTCGGTCCGGCCCAGCGCGTAGAGCGACAGCGCCTTGCCGCTGAGCGCCGCGATATGGTCGGGGGCACGGGCCAGTGCCCGGTCGAGATCGGCCAGCGCGGCGGTGAAATCCTGCCGCAGGTAATGCACGAAGGCGCGCTGGTTATAGCCCTCGGCATAGTCCGGGCAATAGGCGATCAGCGCGTCGAATTCCCGGATCGCGCCAAGAAAGTCGTATCCCGCGCGCCTGGTCATGCCGCGATCGAGGATCGCCTGCGCCCGGTCGTCCGGGGCGTCAGCCCAGTAGTCCCACATCCGGTTGCCGATCTCGCGCGCCTCGGCCTCGGTCTCGGCGGCCTGCACCTGGGCGGTGAGGGCGGCGAGCGGTTCGGAATGATCCGGCGGCGGCGGGCAGGGCTCGGCCCAGGCGGGCGCGGCAAGCAACAGGGCGGCAAGGGTCAGGCGTGTCATGGTCCAAGCGTGGCGCCGTTGCCGCCCGGGTCAAGTCACGTTTTCGAGCGGTCCCAGCGGTCCGTCCTCCTTGACCGCCTGCATCGCCACATAGGTCGAGGTGCTGGAAACATGCGGCAGGGTCGAGATCACCTCGGCCAGAACCCGGCGGTAATCGGCCATGGAGCGCGTGCGCACCTTCATCAGGTAGTCGAAGTTGCCGGCGATCAGATGCGCCTGTTCGATCTCGCCCACCTTGGCGACGGCGGCGTTGAACTCGGCCAGCGCGGCCTCGCGGGTGTCGGCCAGGCGCACCTCGACAAAGGCGACGTGATCCAGCCCGAGGCGGATCGGATCGACCAGCGCGCGGTAACCGGTGATGATGCCGCTCGCCTCCAGCCGCCGCAGCCGGGCCTGGGTGGGCGATTTCGACAACCCGATGCGCCGCGCCAGGTCGGCGATGGAGATGCGCCCGTCTTCGGCCAGAACAGCCAGAATCGCGCGGTCGAACCGGTCGAGGTCGGGAAGGTCATTTGACATGTTTGTCAGTCCACTTTCAGGTTTATGGCCTGAGAATTCCAGAAATCCGGGCGAATGTCCCGTGAGATCGACGATATAAAGTGCTTGACCACAGGCTGACCGCCCCCAACCCGAGGATCGCCATGACCGCCCCCATCCCCGCGCTGCGCCAAAAGATCGACACCCGGACCTATGCCGACCCGGACGCCGCGCTGGAGCGGTTGGTGCGGCTGGCCGATCTGTCACGTGAGGACCGCGCGGCGATCAGCGCGCGGGCGGCGGAATTGGTGCGCGACATCCGGGCCAGCACCACGCCGGGGCTGATGGAGGTGTTCCTCGCCGAATACGGGCTGTCGACCGAGGAGGGGGTCGCGCTGATGTGCCTGGCCGAGGCGCTGCTCAGGGTGCCGGATGCCGAGACCATCGACGCGCTGATCGAGGACAAGATCGCGCCGAGCGACTGGGGCAAGCACCTGGGGCAGTCCACCTCGCCGCTGGTCAATGCCTCGACCTGGGCGCTGATGCTGACCGGCAAGGTTCTGGACGACGACAAGCCCAGCCCGATCCGCGCCTTGCGCGGCGCGATCAAGCGGCTGGGCGAACCGGTGATCCGCACCGCCGTGGGGCGTGCCATGCGCGAGATGGGACGCCAGTTCGTGCTGGGCGAGGATATCGGCGCGGCAATGACGCGGGCCGCGGGGATGGAGGCCAAGGGCTACTCCTATTCCTATGACATGTTGGGCGAGGCGGCGCGCACCGAGGCCGATGCGACCCGCTATCACCTGGCCTATTCGCGGGCGATCACCGCGATCGCGGAAGGCTGCACGCGGGACGACATCCGCGACAACCCAGGCATTTCCGTCAAGCTCTCGGCGCTGCACCCGCGCTACGAGGTGGCGCAGGAAGGCCGCGTGATGGAGGAGTTGGTGCCACGGTTGCGGGCGCTGGCGCTGCTGGCCAAGTCGGCGCGCATGGGGCTGAACATCGACGCCGAGGAGGCCGACCGGCTGTCGCTGTCGCTGCAGGTGATCGAGACGGTGCTGGCCGAGCCGGCGCTGTCGGGTTGGGACGGGTTCGGCGTGGTGGTGCAGGCCTATGGCCCGCGCGCGCCCGATGTCATCGACGCGCTCTACGACATGGCCGAGCGGCATGATCGCAAGCTGATGGTGCGGCTGGTCAAGGGCGCCTATTGGGACAGCGAGATCAAGCGTGCCCAGGTCGAGGGGATGGCGGGCTTTCCGGTGTTCACCCGCAAGCCGGTCACCGATGTCTCCTACATCGCCAATGCGCGCAAGCTGCTGGGGATGACCAACCGCATCTATCCGCAGTTTGCCACCCACAACGCTCACACGGTCAGCGCGATCCTTCACATGGCCGGCGAGGCCCCCTTCGAGTTTCAGCGACTGCACGGCATGGGAGAGACGCTGCACAGCCTGGTGATGGAGCAGAACCGCAGCCGCTGCCGCATCTATGCGCCGGTGGGGGCGCATCGCGACCTGCTGGCCTATCTGGTGCGGCGGCTGCTGGAGAACGGCGCCAACAGTTCCTTCGTCAACCAGATCGTCGACGAAGAGGTGCCGCCCGAGGTGGTCGCCGCCTGTCCCTTCGAGGCGGTGGGCGAGGCCGCAGCCCTGCTGCCCACGGGGGCCGAGCTGTTCGCACCGGAGCGGCGCAATTCGCGCGGGTTCGACCTGACCCATGCGCCGACGCTGGCGGCGATCGAGGCCGCCCGCGCCCCCTTTGCCGCGCATCAATGGCAGGCGGCTCCGCTGCTGGCCGGGGTGGCGGCGCCGGAGGCGGCGGTGCCGGTGATCAACCCGGCCCGGCCCGAGGATAGCCCCGGCACAGTGGCCTGGGCGAGTGCCGCGGATGTGGAAACCGCGCTGTCGGGGGCGCAGACCTGGGACGCCCCGGCAGAGCTGCGCGCCAAGGTGTTGAACGCGGCGGCCGACCTCTACGAGGCGCATTACGGCGAGATATTCACGCTGGTCGCGCGCGAGGCGGGCAAGACCCTGCCTGACGCGGTGGCCGAGTTGCGCGAGGCGGTGGATTTCCTGCGCTATTACGCCGCCAACATCCCCGGGGGCGATCCGGCGGGAACCTTCACCTGCATCAGCCCGTGGAACTTTCCGCTGGCGATCTTCACCGGGCAGATCGCGGCGGCGCTGGCCACCGGCAACGCGGTATTGGCCAAACCCGCCGAGCAGACGCCGCTGATCGCCCATGTCGCCGTCAGCCTGATGCACGAGGCCGGCGTGCCGCGCAGCGCCCTGCAACTGCTGCCCGGTGCGGGGGCGGTGGGCGCCGCGCTCACCTCCGATCCGCGGGTGAACGGGGTCGCCTTCACCGGCTCGACCGAGACCGCGCGGTTGATCCGTGCCGCGATGGCCGAGAATCTCGCCCCCGGTGCGCCGCTGATCGCCGAGACCGGCGGGCTGAACGCGATGATCGTGGACAGCACCGCGCTGCCGGAACAGGCGGTGCAGGCCATCGTCGAAAGCGCGTTCCAGTCTGCCGGCCAGCGCTGCTCGGCGCTGCGCTGCCTCTACGTGCAGGAGGACGTGGCCGAGGACCTGCTGACCATGCTCAAGGGCGCGATGGAGGCGTTGCGCATCGGCGATCCATGGGCGCTCTCCACCGATGTCGGCCCGGTGATCGACGATGAGGCGCAGGCGGGGATCGCCGCCCATATCGACCGCGCCCGCGCCGAGGGGCGGCTGTTGAAAGAGATGCCTTTGCCCTCGGGCGGCACCTTTGTCACCCCGGCGCTGATCGAGGTGTCGGGCATCGCGGATCTGGAGCGCGAGATCTTCGGCCCGGTGCTGCATGTGGCGCGGTTCAAGGCGCGCGACCTCGACCGGGTGATCGACGCGATCAACGCCACCGGCTACGGGTTGACCTTCGGGTTGCAGACCCGGATCGACGACCGGGTGCAGCATGTGACCGAGCGGGTGAAGGCCGGCAACATCTATGTCAACCGCAACCAGATCGGCGCCATCGTTGGCAGCCAGCCGTTCGGCGGCGAGGGGCTGTCGGGCACCGGGCCAAAGGCCGGCGGGCCGCGCTACATGCCCCGGTTCCGCGCCCCCGACCGGCGCGAGAGCGCGGCGACATGGTCCGCCACCATGGCCGAGCTGCCCGCGCCCGAGGGCAACGCGCCGCCGCCCGATCCGGCCACGCTGCCCGGGCCCACGGGGGAATCCAACCGGCTGTCTCTGGTGCCGCGTGCGCCGCTCCTGTGCCTCGGGCCGGGGCAGGAGGCCGCCGGTGAACAGGCGCGCATGGTGCGGGAACTCGGCGGGCAGGCGATCCGCGCCACCGGCATGATCGACCTGCACCGGCTGGAGCATCTGGAGGGAATCGGCGGGGTGCTCTGGTGGGGCGATGCGGCCACCGCGCGGCAGATCGAACAGGCGCTGTCACGACGCGCCGGGCCGATCCTGCCGCTGATCCCGGGGCAGCCCGACCAAGCCCGGGTGATGGGTGAGCGGCACGTCTGCGTCGACACCACGGCGGCGGGGGGCAATGCCGCGCTGCTGGGCGGGATGGCCTGAGCGCCAGCACAATCGCCCCGCACCGGTGCTGAGCGCTTGACGCCGGGCGGGTTTCGCCGCAGCTTCGCGCCATGCTGCCGATCCGCGATCACAACCCCTCGGGGCGCACGCCTTACGTCGTCTACGCCCTGATGGCGCTCAATATCGGGGTCTACCTGACCTATATCGGCCAGCCCGACCAGGTGGTTCTGCGCAATGTCTTTATCGACTGGGCACTGATCCCGGCGCGGCTGAGCCAGGGCGGCGGGTTCGAGACGTTGGTCACCTCGACCTTTCTGCACGGCGGGCTGATGCACCTGGCCGGCAACATGCTGTTCCTGTGGATCTTCGGTGACAACCTCGAGGACGAGATGGGGCATTTCCGGTTCCTGGCCTTCTACATGGCCTGCGGGGTGGGCGCCGGGCTGGTCCATTACCTGGCCGCGCCGCTGTCGCCGGTGCCCACGGTGGGGGCCTCGGGGGCGATCGCCGGGGTGATGGGCGCCTACCTGCTGCTGTTTCCCAAGGCGCGGGTGGATATCCTGATCATATTGGTGATCTTCGTGCGCATCCTCTCGGTTCCGGCCTGGCTGATGCTGGGGTTGTGGCTGGGGATGCAGTTCATCGGCGGCCTCGGGGCCGACCCGAACGGCGGCGGCGTCGCCTATTGGGCGCATGCGGGCGGCTTCATGATCGGGCTGGCGCTGACCGTGCCGCTCTGGCTGCGGCGGGGCGGACCGGGGTTCTGGAGCCGCACCCACGGCCAGCCGCCGCACCCGGAGGTGCGCTACAAGCTGAGCGCCAGCCGCATTCCCAGGGTGCCGCGCCGATGACCGATCTGCCCGATACCCCCGAAACCCGACGCGCGTCTTGCCACTGCGGTGCAGTGGTGATCGAGGCGTTCCTGCCCCAAGGCCTGGCCTCGGCCAGCCGCTGTGACTGTTCGATCTGCCGCCTTCGCGGGCCGGGGGCGGTCACGGCGCTGACCGCGCGCGTCCGGGTGCTGCAGGGGGAAGACAACCTGGGTCTCTACACCTGGGGCACGCGGACGGCGAAACACTACTTTTGCAGGACCTGTGGGATCTATACCCATCACCAGCGCCGCTCGGACCCGGCGGAATGCGGCATCAACATCGGCTGTATCGACGGCATCGACCCGCGCGACTTCGCCGCGATCCCCTGGACCGACGGCATCAATCACAGCTGCGACCGCTAGGGCGGGTTCAGCCCCGGATCACCTTGGCGAAGCTGTCGAAGATCGGTTCGTTGGCGCAGATCACCTCGCCATCCTCGAGGATGTCCCCCCCGGGCGTCAGCGGCTGGATCAGGCCGCCGGCCTCGCGCACCAAGATCACGCCGGCGGCGAGATCCCAGGAATTGAGGCGGCGTTCCCAGAACCCGTCGTAACGGCCGGCGGCGACATAGGCCATGTCGAGCGCGGCCGAACCCCAGCGCCGCACCCCGGCGCAGGCGGGCATCAGGCGGGCCAGATCCTGCAGCGTGAGCGGCAGGTCGGCGCGGCCACCAAAGGGCACGCCGGTGGCAAAGATCGACTCGATCATCCGGTGGCGCCCCGACACCCGCAGGCGCATGTCATTCATCCAGGCGCCGGCGCCCTTCTCGGCAAAGAACATCTCGTCCTTGGCGGCGTCGAAGATGACACCGGCGACGACCTCGCCCTTGTGCTCCAGTGCGATCGAGATCGCCCAGTGCGGCAGCCCGTGCAGGAAGTTGGTGGTGCCGTCGAGCGGATCGACGATCCAGCGCCGGGTCGGGTCGTTGCCGTCCTCGGCGCCGCCTTCCTCGGCCAGCCAGCCGTAGTTGGGCCGCGCGCCCATCAGCTCTTCCTTCAGGATCTTCTCGGCGGAGATGTCCGCCTTGGAGACGAAATCGCCCGCGCCCTTCATCGAGACCTGCAGGTTCTCGACCTCGCGGAAGTCCTTGACCAACGAGCGCCCGGCCTTGCGCGCGGCCTTGATCATGATGTTGAGATTGGCACTGCCTATCATCGTCGGAACTCCGGTTCGGTCTGGTCTGCTCTGCGCGGGGCGCGCGCGGGAGGGGAGGGTGGATCAGGTGGCGCGTATACGCGCGCAGGCGCCCCTTGCCAAGGGCCAAGGGCATTGACGCGAAACGGCCGCCGGAAAGACCCGGCGGCCGCTGTCTGTTGTTCCGGGCGGGATCAGAGGCCGGGGTAGAGCGGGAACCGGGCGCAGAGTGCTGCGACCTCGCCCTTGACCTTCTCCTCGACCTCGGCGTTGCCCTCTTCGCCGTTGGCGGCCAGCCCGTCGACCACCTCGATGATCCAGTCGGCGATCTGGCGGAACTCTTCCTCACCAAAGCCGCGGGTGGTGCCGGCGGGCGAACCCAGGCGGATGCCGCTGGTCACGGTGGGTTTTTCCGGGTCGAACGGCACGCCGTTCTTGTTGCAGGTGATATGGGCCCGGCCCAGCGCCTTTTCGGTGGCGTTGCCCTTGACGTCCTTGGGTCGCAGGTCGACCAGCAGCACGTGGGTGTCGGTGCCGCCGGTGACCAGGTCAAGCCCGCCCTTCATCAGCTGGTCGCCAAGCGCCTGTGCGTTCTTGACCACCTGCTTGGCGTAGTCCTTGAACTCGGGGCGCAGCGCCTCGCCAAAGGCCACGGCCTTGCCGGCGATCACATGCATCAGCGGGCCGCCCTGGATGCCGGGGAAGATCGCCGAGTTGACCTTCTTGGCGATCGCCTCGTCATTGGTCAGGATCATGCCGCCGCGCGGGCCGCGCAGGGTCTTGTGCGTGGTGGTGGTGGCCACGTCCGCATAGGGGAACGGCGAGGGGTGTTCGCCCGCCGCCACAAGGCCGGCGAAATGGGCCATGTCGACCATCAGGTAGGCGCCGACGCTGTCGGCGATCTCGCGCATTTTCGCAAAATCGATCTGGCGCGGGATGGCCGAGCCGCCGGCGACGATCAGCTTGGGCTTGTGCTCGTTGGCAAGCTCCTGCACCTGGTCGTAATCCAGCAGATTGTCTTGTTTGCGCACGCCGTACTGGATGGCGTTGAACCATTTGCCCGACTGGTTCGGCTTGGCGCCGTGGGTCAGGTGACCGCCGGCGTCGAGGCTCATGCCGAGGATGGTGTCGCCGGGCTGGATCAGCGCCTGGTAGACGCCTTGGTTGGCCTGCGAGCCGGAATTGGGCTGCACGTTGGCAAACTCGCAGCCGAACAGCTGCTTGGCGCGGTCGATGGCAAGGTTCTCGGCGATGTCAACGAACTGGCAACCGCCATAATACCGCCGGCCGGGATAGCCTTCGGCGTATTTGTTCGTCATCACAGATCCCTGCGCCTCCATCACGGCGCGGCTCACGATGTTCTCGGAGGCGATCAGCTCGATCTCGTCGCGCTGGCGGCCGAGTTCGAGATCGACGGCCTTGGCGATCTCGGGGTCGCGCTCGGAGAGCGATTGGGTGAAGAAGCCGGTGTCACGGGTGGGCGCGTTCATGGTAATTCCCATCATCTGCGGTGGATGGCGGCTTACCTAATGGAAAGCCGGGCGCGCGAAAAGCCCGGAATGCGACGATTCGGCGCCAAGCCGCGCCAAGACTGGCCAAGGGTGGAAAGATATGCTTGTTTCGGAGCCGAATGCGCAACACCGGAAACCCCTGCCATGACACTGAAAATCGCGTTTCTGGCCAGCGACGCGCCGGTGGCGCAGACCGCGCGGCACGCCCTTGCCGGGCGCTACGGCGATGTTCCCCCCGAAAAGGCCGACGTGATCGTCGCGCTGGGCGGCGACGGGTTCATGCTGCGGACACTGCACGCGACCCAGGATCTGCGCGCGCCGGTCTATGGCATGAACCGGGGTACCATCGGGTTCCTGATGAACGAATACAGCGAGGCCGATCTGATGGACCGGCTGAAGGCGACCGAGGAAGAGATCATCAACCCGCTGTCGATGACGGCGATGGACCGCCAGGGCGAGGTCCATCACGCGCTGGCGATCAACGAGGTGAGCCTGCTGCGCGCCGGCCCGCAGGCGGCCAAGCTGCGGATCAGCGTGGACGGGCGGTTGCGGCTGTCGGAACTGGTCTGCGACGGGGCGCTGCTGGCCACCCCGGCGGGGTCGACCGCCTATAACTACTCCGCGCACGGGCCGATCCTGCCGATCGGCTCGGATGTGCTGGCGCTGACCGCGATCGCGGCATTCCGGCCGCGACGCTGGCGCGGGGCGCTTCTGCCCAAGACCGCGCATGTGCGCTTCGACGTGCTGGAAGCCGACAAGCGGCCGGTGATGGCGGATGCCGATTCGATCTCGATCATGGATATCGACTGGGTCGAGATCCGCTCCGATCCGGATATCCGGCACCGGATCCTGTTCGATCCCGGTCACGGGCTGGAAGAGCGGCTGATCGCGGAACAGTTCACCTGAGGCGGGGCGGAAACTGCGCTGGGGCGGTATCTTTCACCAAGTTCTGTAACCCATGTCACAGAACCAATATGAAAACGCTGCTATCAAGGAACAACTGCTAAGCAGTGCCCCGGATTTGTGAGTGTGTACCGGAGCGGGATTGTTCAAATCCGGTCTTTTTTTTACGAAGCAGGGCGCGGGATCCCATCCCGCGCCCTTATTCCTTTGCACCTGTCCTGTCCGTCGGGCGGTCCGTCCATGCGGTCTCGCAGCGGGTCGCAGAGGCGGCCGTTTTGGTCCTCGAGGATGAAACTTTCACCGCCCTTTGTAACCCATGTCACAGAGCCGATATGAAATCGCTGCTATCAAGGGACAACTGCTAAGCAGTGCCCCGGGGTCGTGAGTGTGTACCGGAGCGGGATTATTCAAATCCGGTCGATTTTAGTACGAAGCAGGGCGCGGGATATCATCCCGCGCCCTTATTCCTTGGCGCCTGTCCTGTCCGCCCGGCGGTCAGCCCATGCGATCCCACAGCGGGTCGCACATGCGGCCGATCCGGTCCTCGATGGCGATGCAGGCGTCCACGGCGAGATCTTCGCGCCAGCGGCGGGCGACGATCTGCACGTTGATGGGCTGCGGCCCCTCGGTCAGTTCGGCCAGCCGCGCCGGCACGCAGGCCGCCGGCAGACCCATGAAGTTCATCGCGTAGGACCACAGCGCCGAACCGAGCACCTCGCGCACGCCCTCGGGGCCCTGGGTGTCGCGGTCGGGGGCGAAGAACGGCTGCGGCAGGAACGGGGCCAGCACCAGCGGATATTCCTCGAGAAACAGCGACCAGGCCCGCGCGTAATGGCTGCGCTTGGCCATCATCTGCAACAGCTCGGTGCCCTCGAAGGGGGTGAACTGGCGGAAGTACTCGTCGAAGATCGCCTGGATGGTGTCCGATCCATGGGCGCGGATGTCAGGCCCCATCAGCGCCAGCACCTCGCCCATCAGGGCGCGGTAGCCGTCCATCCCCGCCTCGCGCAGCAACGGCGGTTCCACCTCGACCACGCGGTAGCCGGCATCGGTCAGCGCGTCGCGTGCCGCGTCCAGCGCGCGGGAGACCTCGGGGTGCAGCTCGAATTCATAGGTTTCCTTGGTGAAGCCGACGGTGATCGGCCCCTCCAGCGCCGCGCCGCGCCAGGGCAGCGGGGTGTGGAAGGGATCGCGCGGATCGGGCGCGATCATGCTGGGCATGGACACATGCAGGTCGCGGGCCTCGCGGGTGATCAGCCCCTGCACCGACATCGCCTGCGCCAGCATGCCACGTTCGGCCTTTTGGCTGGGGTTGTAGGCCGGAACCCGGCCCAGCCCCGGCTTGACCGTGACCGCGCCGTTGGCGGCAGAGGGAAACCTCAGCGAACCGCCGATGTCGTTGCCATGGGCCAGCGCGCCGATCCCGGCCATCACCGCCGCGCCACCACCGCCGGTGGAGCCGCCGGACGAGATGTGATCGCCCCAGGGGTTGTGGGTACGGCCGAACAGCGGGTTGTCGGTATCGGCGCGGAACGAGAACTCGGGCGTGTTGGTGCGCCCGATCACCACCGCACCGGCGGCCTGCAGGTTCTCGACGATGGGGGCGTCGCCGGGGGCGATCAGGTCCTTGAGCGCGACCACCCCGTTGGAGGAGGCATGCCCCTTTTGATCCACGTTGATCTTGATCGTCACCGGCACCCCGTGCAGGGGACCGCACGGCGCGCCCGATGCGCGGGCCTTGTCCAGCGCGCGGGCGCGGTCGCGGGCCTCGTCCGAGAGGTTTTCGACCACGGCGTTGAGGCGGGGGTTTACCGCGTCCATCCGGTCGATTGCGGCGCCGACGGCGGCCTCGGCGGTGATCTCGCCCGCGGTGGTGCGGGCGGCGGTCTCAGTCGCGCCGAGTTTCCAGAGATCTTTGCTGTCTGCCATGATGCGTGCCTTTCGCCTATGTGCCTGTTCTTGTTGGCGGCACATTAAGATCAGCGCGTCGGCAATGCCAAGCCGTGGCATGCGGAAAGATGTGGAAAAACGGAGAGATAAGCCGGGCGGGGACGTTCCGTAATCAGTAAAGCGTGATCCGCGTCAGCGAGACGTCGGCCAGATGGTCGCGCCCGTAGGCGACCAGCGCGATCGACCGCACAGCGCCGGCCCGGGGCGTGTTGCGCAGGAGTGACCCGGAAGCGGTGAAGGCGGACAGCGGCACGCGGATCTCGCCCCAGTCGGGGCCGGGCGTGAACGGGGCCTGGTAATACTGCCACGGCAGCACGGTGCCGGTGGTGCGCAGATGCAGGAAATAGCGCTGGCCGTCGCCGCGCGCCCTCAGGGCGACACCCCTGGTGTCGGTGGGCAGCCCGCCGGGCAGATCGCGCCGGGCCTGGATGAAGCCGCCGCGATTCTCGGTGCTGACAGTGCCGGTCAGGCGCAGGAAGGTCTCACCGCTCTCGGCCTCGACCCCGGCGCGCCCCTGCGAGACACCGCCCATCACCTGATCGCTGATGAAGCGCCAGTTACCGGCGGTGGTGCCGGTGAAATCCTCGAGCGTCTGTGCAGGCGCCGACGTCGCCGCGAGCGCGAGTGAAAGGACGAGGGGCAGGGCGCGCTGTTTCATTTCGATGGACCTAGCGCGCCCCGGCCCCGGGACCAGCCCCTAACCCTTGGCGTAGCCGAGAGTTTGCAGTGCGGTGCGGATCTCGTCGAGGATCGCCGGGTCGTCGATGGTGGCGGGCATCTTGAACTCCTCGCCATTGGCGATCTTGACCATGGTGCCGCGCAGGATCTTGCCCGAGCGGGTCTTGGGCAGGCGATCGACCACCACGGCCAGCTTGAAGGCGGCCACCGGGCCGATCTCGCTGCGGACGAGGGTGACGCATTCGCGCACGATCTCCTCCTCGGGGCGGTTCACCCCCTTGGTCAGGCAGAGCAGGCCCATCGGCAACTGGCCCTTGAGGTCATCGGCAACGCCGATCACGGCGCATTCGGCGACGTCGGGGTGGTTGGCCAGCACCTCTTCCATCGCGCCGGTGGACAGGCGGTGGCCGGCCACGTTGATCACGTCATCGGTGCGCGCCATGATGTAAAGGTAACCGTCCTTGTCGATCATGCCCGCGTCGCCGGTCTCGTAATAACCGGGGAAGTGATCGAGATAGCTTTTGCGGAACCGGTCCTCGGCGTTCCACAGGGTGGGCAGGGTGCCCGGCGGCAGCGGCAGCTTCACCGCCACGGCGCCCAGCGTGTCGGGGCCCACCGGATCGCCGGCCTCGTCGAGGATCTGCACGTCATAGCCCGGCATCGGCACGCCGGAAGAGCCGGTCTTGACCTCCATCTCCTCGATCCCCATCGGGATGCCGGTGATGGCCCAGCCGGTTTCGGTCTGCCACCAGTGGTCGACCACCGGCACCTTGAGCTGGTCCTTGGCCCAGTTGATGGTGTCGGGGTCGGCGCGTTCGCCGGCAAGGTAGAGCGTGCGCAGCCCGCTCAGGTCGTATTTCTTCACGAACTCGCCCTTGGGATCCTCGCGCTTGATGGCGCGGAAGGCGGTGGGCGCGGTGAAGAAACTGCGCACGTTGTGTTCCGAGATCACCCGCCAGAAGGTGCCGGCATCGGGGGTCCCGATCGGCTTGCCCTCGAACACCACGGTGGTGTTGCCATGCACCAGCGGTGCGTAGCAGATGTAGGAATGGCCGACGACCCAGCCGACATCCGAGGCGGCCCAGAACACATCGCCTGGATCGACGTTGTAGAGGTTCTTCATCGACCAGTTCAGCGCCACCAGATGCCCGGCGGTGTGGCGTACCACGCCCTTGGGCTGTCCGGTGGTGCCGGAGGTGTAGAGGATATAGGCGGGGTGATCGCCCTCGACCGGTACGCAGTCTGCCGGCTCGACCCCGTACTGGAAGCCGTGCCAGTTGTAATCGCGGCCCTCTTCGAGGCGGGCGACCTCCTGCTCGCGCTGGAAGATGACGCAGAAGTCGGGCTGATGCGCGGAGAGCGCCAGCGCGCCGTCGAGCAGCGGCTTGTAATGCACCACGCGGCCCGGCTCGATCCCGCAGGAGGCGGCGATGATCGCCTTGGGCTTGCAGTCGTCGATGCGCACGGCAAGCTCATGCGCGGCGAAGCCGCCGAACACCACCGAGTGCACCGCGCCGAGGCGGGCGCAGGCCAGCATCGCCTCGAGCGCCTCGGGCACCATCGGCATGTAGATGATCACGCGGTCGCCCTTTTCCACGCCCTTGGCGCGCAGGGCACCGGCAAGCAGGGCCACGCGGTTGCGCAGCTCGACATAGGTGATCCAGCGCTTGGAGTGGGTGACCGGGCTGTCGTGGATAATGGCCACCTGGTCGCCGCGCCCGGCCTCGACATGGCGGTCGACCGCGTTCCAGCAGGCGTTGACCTTGCCGTCGGTGAACCATTCGTACAGCGGCGCATTGTCGTCGAACAGCGCCTTGGTGGGTTTCTCGACCCAGTCGATCGCCTCGGCGGCCTCCATCCAGAAACCGTCCGGATCGTTCTTCCAGCGGGCGTAGATATCGTTGTATGCCATGGTATTCCTCTCCCTCAGCGTTGAATTCGTGTTATCGGGAGGGGCCCCCTTGCGGCAAGCGCGATCAAAGACGCAGCGTCACATTACCGCAAGAAATTTGCAGAAAACGCGGAAAACCTTGTGCAAAGTTTTGCAAATCCCGCGCCATTCGCAACGCATCGGTAAAACGAGGGCGGTTTTGCAAATTCAGGTGGAAAGCAGGTGCAAACCCGGCCGCCGAGAGATTCGCGGCCGGGTTGATCGAATTTACCCGTAATGCGCCACCGGAGTGCCGGCGATGGCGCTCATGTTCAGCAGCCCGCGCGTGGTGATCGAGGGGGTCACCACATGGGCGCGGTTGCCCATGCCCATCAGGATCGGCCCGACCTCGAGCCCGCCGGCGCGCATCTTGAGGATGTTGCGCACGCCCGATGCGGCATCGGTATTGGCAAAGACCAGCACGTTGGCCGCGCCCTGCATCCGCGTCTCGGGGAAGATGCGCGCGCGCAGGGTCGCATCCAGCGCGGCGTCGATATGCATCTCGCCCTCGTAGCAGAAATTGCGCGGCTCGGAATCGAGCACATCGAGGGCGGCGCGCATCCGCACCCCGCTGTCGTTGCCGAGGTTGCCGAACTGCGAATGCGAACACAGCGCGATGTTCGGTTCCAGCCCGAAGCGGCGCACGTGGCGAGCAGCGCCGATCACCGTTTCGGCGATCTGTTCGGGCGTCGGTTCATGGTGCACATGGGTGTCGGCGATGAACAGCGGCCCGTCCTCGAGGATCATCAGCGACAGCGCGCCCACCGGATGCAGCCCGTCGGTGCCCAGCACCTGCTGGACGTAGTTCATGTGCCACAGGAACTGGCCGAAGGTGCCGCAGATCAGGCTGTCGGCCTCTCCGCGATGCACCATCACCGCCCCGATCGCGGTGGTGTTGGTGCGCATGATGGCGCGGGCCAGGTCCGGGGTGACGCCACGCCGCGACATCAGCGAATGGTAGGTGCCCCAGTAATCGCGATAGCGCGGGTCGTTCTCCGGGTTCACGATCTTGAAATCATGCCCCGGCCGGATCTTGAGGCCATAGCGTTGGCAGCGCCGCTCGATCACCTCGGGGCGTCCGATCAGGATCGGTGTCTCGGTGGTCTCCTCCAGCACCGCCTGCGAGGCGCGCAGCACGCGCTCGTCCTCGCCCTCGGCAAAGACGATACGGCGCGACGCGGTGCGGGCGGCCTCGAAGACCGGTCGCATCATCAGGGCGGATTTGAACACCGAGCCGTCAAGGCGCTGCCGGTAGGCCTCCAGATCGTCCATCGGTCGGGTGGCGACGCCGCTGTCCATCGCGGCCTTGGCGACCGAGGTGGCGACCTCGCCGATCAGGCGCGGATCGAACGGCTTGGGGATCAGGTAATCGGCCCCGAAGGTGAGCTGTTCGCCACGATAGGCCGCCGCCGCCTCGGCGCTGGTGGTGGCGCGGGCCAGATTGGCGATGCCGTCGATGCAGGCCAGTTGCATCTCGTCGTTGATCTCGGTCGCGCCCACGTCCAGCGCGCCGCGGAAGATGAACGGAAAGCACAGCACGTTGTTGACCTGGTTGGGATAATCCGAGCGCCCGGTGGCGATGATCGCATCCGGGGCGACCTTGCGCGCCGCGTCCGGCAGGATCTCGGGGGTGGGGTTGGCCAGCGCGAAGATGATCGGACGGCTGGCCATCTTGGCCACCATCTCGGGCGTCAGCACATTCGGGCCGGAGAGCCCGAGGAACAGGTCTGCCCCGCCGATCACCTGGTCGAGGTCGCGCAGGTCGGTCTTTTGCGCAAAGGCGGCCTTTTGCGGGTTCATGTCCTGTTCGCGGCCCTCATACACCAACCCATGAATGTCGCAGAGCCAGACGTTCTCGCGTTTGACACCCAGTTTCAGCAGCATGTTGAGGCAGGCGAGGCCGGCCGCACCACCGCCGGTCGAGACGATCTTGATCTCGTCGAACGTCTTGCCGGCCACGTGCAGCGCGTTCTTGGCGGCGGCCCCGACCACGATGGCGGTGCCGTGCTGGTCGTCGTGGAACACCGGGATGTTCATCCGCTCGCGGCAGATCTGTTCGACGATGAAACAGTCGGGCGCCTTGATGTCCTCGAGGTTGATAGCGCCAAAGCTGGGCTCCAGCGCGCAGACCAGTTCGGCCAGCTTCTCGGGATCGGATTCGTTCACCTCGATGTCGAAACAGTCGATCGAGGCGAACTTCTTGAACAGGACTGCTTTGCCCTCCATTACCGGCTTGGAAGCCAGTGCGCCGATGTTGCCCAGCCCGAGCACCGCCGAGCCATTGGTGACCACCCCTACAAGATTGCCCCGCGCGGTATAGCGGGCCGCGTCGGCGGGTGTGGTCTGGATCTCCAGGCAGGCCTCGGCGACGCCCGGTGAATAGGCAAGGCTGAGGTCGCGTCCGTTGGCCATCGGCTTGGTGGCGCGGATCTCGAGTTTCCCGGGTTTCGGACGCTCGTGATAGAACAGGGCGGCCTGCCGCTGGCTCTGCTGTTCGGACATGGGGGCTCCTCCAAAGGTATAGTTTAACGTTAAACTATTTTGTGATCAGGTGAAAGCGCTGAGATTTCATTAGCTGTCTTTGCCGCGTCTTGCAAATCCGGCGACCCGCCGCCAAGGTCAGGCCGCCAACAGGGGGAGCCGATGCCAGACACCATCGCCGAAATGCGCCTGCCAACGGATGAGCTGCGCGACGACATTCCATTCTATACCAAGACCTTGGGCATGCGGATGGACATGATCTATCCGGCCGACAACCCGCAGATCGCGGTGTTTTCCGGCCATGGTCTGCGGCTACGGATCGAGAATGGCGCACCGGAGGCGCCCGGCACATTGCGCATCCTGACCGACGATCCCGACGGTTTCGCGGGCGGGGCGCGGCGCTTGACCGCACCCAACGGCACGAAAATCGAGATCGAGCCGCGCAATCCGCCGCTCGTGATGCCGAGCACCCAGCATGAATTCGTGGTCCGTCGCCTGGCCGACCAGGCCCCCTGGATCATCGGCCGGGCCGGGATGCATTACCGCGACCTGGTGCCGTCGCGGCTGGGCGGTTCGATCATCGCCAGCCATATCCGCATCCCCGACGGCGGCCCGGTGCCCGACATGGTGCATTATCACAAGGTGGGGTTCCAGCTGATCTTCTGCGTCGGCGGCTGGGTCGACGTGGTCTATGAGGACCAGGGCGAGCCGATGCGGCTGACCCGGGGCGACTGTTTCATCCAGCCGCCCGAGATCCGCCACCGGGTGTTGGAAGCCAGCGACAACGTCGAGGTGATCGAGATCGGCGTTCCGGCCGAGCACGTGACCGAGATCGACCACGAGATGGTGCTGCCCACCCCGCATCTGCGCCCAGAGCGCGAATGGCAGGGACAGCGGTTCGTCTACAACCGCGCCGAGGGGGCGGACTGGGTGCCGTTCCGCCTGCCGGGCTATGTCGCCCGCGACACCACGATCAACGCCAATACCAAGGGGGTTGCCGGGGTGCAGGTGGTACGCCGGGGCGCGGGCGATCCGGTCTGGGCCCGCCATTCGGCGGATATCCATTTCACCTTCGTCATGGCCGGTACCGTGACGCTGGAGGGCGAGGGGCGGGACTCTTACCCGCTGACCGCCGGCGATGCCTTCGTGATTCCGCCGGGGCTGAAGACCCGTCTGTCGGAGCCATCCGGGGATGTCGAACTGCTCGAGGTGACGTTGCCGGGCGCCTTTGCCACCGAGTTGGGGTAGGGCGCGCCAATCCGCGCCGCCCCTTGCATCCTGTCCGCCCAGCCGCAAGGTTGGGTAAAAAGCCGGAGATTTTGTACATGTCGCTGAAACAGGCCGCCACCGCCGTTCGGGAAAATGCCCACGCCCCCTATTCCAACTTCAAGGTGGGGGCGGCGATCCGGGCCGGCTCGGGCACGATCTATTCGGGCTGCAACGTCGAGAACGTCGCCTATCCCGAGGGCACCTGTGCCGAGGCCGGGGCGATCGCCGCGATGGTGGCCGCCGGGGAGACCGAGCTCGACGAGGTCTATGTCATCGCCGATGCGCCGATGCCGGTCTCGCCCTGTGGTGGCTGCCGGCAGAAACTGGCCGAGTTCGGCGCCGACCATGTGCCGGTGATCATGGGCACGGTGGACGGGCAGGAACAGGTGATGACTTTGGGCGAGTTGCTGCCCGGGGCCTTCAACACCGATCACATCCAGGGGCGCTGATCGCATGGATGCGCGCGCGATACTGGCCCGGCTGCGCCGCCACGAGGTGCCGGAGGAGGCTGAGTTGCGCTGGTTCGCCCAAGGGTTGGCCGATCACGGGGTGAGCGACGCGCAGGCCGGCGCCTTTGCCATGGCCGTCTGCATGGGCGACCTGGGCGCGGCGGGGCGCACCGCGCTGACGCTGGCGATGCGTGACAGCGGCACGGTGATGAACTGGGATCTCGACGGGCCGGTGGTGGACAAGCATTCCACCGGCGGGGTGGGGGATTGCATCTCGTTGATCCTGGCCCCGGCGTTGGCCGAATGCGGCGCCTATGTGCCGATGATCTCGGGGCGCGGCCTGGGCCATACCGGCGGCACGCTCGACAAGCTCGAGGCGATCCCCGGGGTTTCGACTGCGATCCCGCAGGCGGTGCTGCCGAAGCTGGTGCAAAAGACCGGCTGCGTGATCGCCGGGGCCTCGGCCCGGATCGCTCCCGCCGACAAGCGGCTTTACGCGGTGCGCGATGTGACCGGCACGGTGGAAAGCCTGGACCTGATCACCGCCTCGATCCTGTCGAAGAAGCTGGCCGAGGCCCCCGATGCGCTGGTGCTTGACGTCAAGGTCGGGTCGGGCGCCTTCATGAAGACGGTGGAGGAGGCCCGCGCGCTGGCCCGGGCGCTGAGCGATACCGCCAATGCCGCTGGCTGCAGGACCTCGGCGCTGATCACCGACATGTCGCAACCGCTGGCCCCGGCGCTGGGCAACGCGGTGGAGATCGACGCGGTGATGCAGGTACTGACCGGGCGGGCCGGCGGCCCGCTGGCCGAGTTGACCGCCGAATTGGGCGGGCAGGTTCTGGCCGACGCCGGTCTGGCCGAGGATGCGGCAGCGGGCGCGGCACAGGTGGCGGCGGTGATCGCCGATGGCCGCGCGGCCGAGCGGTTCGGCCGGATGATCGCGGCACAGGGCGGGCCGCTGGGCTTTGTCGAGGATTGGGCGCGCTTCCTGCCCGAGGCGACGGTGATGCACGAGGTGACGGCGCGCGAGGCGGGCCATGTCACCGCCATCGACGGCGAGGCGCTGGGCCTTGCGGTGGTCGACCTGGGCGGCGGCCGACAGGTGGAGAGCGACGTGGTCGATCCCGCCGTCGGCCTGTCGAACGTGATCCGTCTGGGGGACAAGGTCGAGAAGGGCACGCCGCTGGCGATGATCCATGCCGCGCGCGAGGATGGCGCCCGCCGGGCCGAGGCGGCGGTGCGCGCCGCCATCACGCTGGGGCCGGAGCCGGTGCCGCAGCCCGATCTGATCCGCGAAAGGCTGGGGGCATGAGCCGCGCCTTTCTGGTGGTGATGGATTCGGTGGGCATCGGTGGTGCGCCGGACGCGGACCGCTTTTTCAATGGCGACCGGCCCGATACCGGCGCCAACACGGTTGCCCATATCGCCCGCGCTTGTGCTGCCGGGCAGGCCGATCAAGGCCGCAACGGGCCGCTGCACCTGCCCAATCTCGACGCGCTGGGGTTGGGGGCGGCCGTGCAATTGGCCTCGGGCGTGGCGGCGCCGGGGCTGGGGGCCGCGCCGGTCGGCCTCTGGGGTGCGGCGAGCGAGGTTTCGCCGGGCAAGGACACCCCCTCGGGTCATTGGGAATTGGCCGGGGTGCCGGTGCCCTGGGACTGGCATTACTTTCCCGACAGTGATCCCGCCTTTCCGGCCGACCTGGCACAGGCGGTGGCGCGGGCGGCGGGGACGCAGGGCATCCTTGGCAATTGCCATGCCTCGGGCACCGAGATCCTCGCCCGGCTGGGGGCGGAACACCTGAAAACCGGCTGGCCGATCTGCTATACCTCCGCCGACAGCGTGTTTCAGATCGCCGCCCATGAAGAGGCGTTCGGCCTCGATCGGTTGTTGACACTGTGCCGCGAGGTCGCCCCGATGCTGCACGCGATGAAGGTGGGCCGGGTCATCGCCCGCCCCTTCATCGGCACGCCCGAGGCCGGGTTCACCCGCACCGCCAACCGCCGCGACTATGCCATTGCGCCGCCGGCGCCGGTGCTGACCGACTGGGTGCAGGCCGCCGGGGGACGGGTGCACGCGGTGGGCAAGATCGGCGACATTTTTTCGATGCAGGGGATCGACGACGTGGTGAAGGGGCCGGACGCGGAGCTGATGACGCATCTGGGTCGGCTGGTCGATACGGCAGAGGAGGGCAGCCTGACATTCGCCAATTTCGTCGAGTTCGACAGCCTGTACGGCCACCGGCGCGACATCGCGGGCTATGCCCGGGCGCTGGAAGGGTTCGATGCCGCGATCGGTCCGATCCTGCGGCGGCTGCGGGCGGGTGACCTGATGATCCTCACCGCCGATCACGGCAA
Organism: Aquicoccus sp. SU-CL01552; assembly: GCF_040365005.1. NCBI lineage: Bacteria > Pseudomonadati > Pseudomonadota > Alphaproteobacteria > Rhodobacterales > Paracoccaceae > Aquicoccus > Aquicoccus sp. SU-CL01552. The sequence goes on from NZ_BAABWV010000005.1 coordinate 20,625, forward strand.
CGACCCCAGTTGGAGCGGCACCGATCACACCCGCGAGCGGGCGCCGGTTCTGGTCGCCGGGCGCGGCGCCGGCGAGGCCGGGCTGGTGGGGTTCACCGACGTGGCGGCCAGTATCGCCGATCACCTGGGGCTGTCCGAGCGCGGGCCGGGGCAAAGCTTTCTCTGAGCCGCGAAATTCCGCCCCGATCCGCTGGCCCGGGCGTGGTTGCGGGTTGCGGCGCGGGGTCGGGCCGGCCTAATAGGGGGATAGGCCTCAAACCGGGAGTGAGAGCATGTCCGAGCATCTGACCGTCGTCGACCATCCGCTGGTCCAGCACAAGTTGACATTGATGCGGGACAAGGGGGCCTCATCGGCCGAGTTCCGGCAGTTGCTGCACGAGATCACCCTGCTCCTGGCCTATGAGATCACCCGCGAGATGCCGATGACCACGCGGGCCATCGAAACCCCGATGGAAGAGATGGACGCGCCGATCCTGGCGGGCAAGAAGCTGGCGCTGGTCTCGATCCTGCGGGCGGGCAACGGCATGTTGGACGGGGTGCTGGAACTGGTCCCCTCGGCGCGGGTCGGTTTCGTCGGGCTTTACCGCGACGAGGAAACCCTGAAACCGGTGCAGTATTACTTCAAGGTGCCCGAGGGGTTGAACAACCGCATGGTGATCGTGGTCGATCCGATGCTGGCCACCGGCAACAGTTCGGCCGCCGCCATCGACCTGCTGAAACAGGCCGGTGCGACCGATATCCGTTTCCTTTGCCTGCTGGCCGCGCCCGAGGGTGTCGCCCGGATGAAGGAGGCGCACCCGGACGTGCCGATCGTCACCGCATCGGTCGATCGGGGTCTGAACAGCAAGGGTTACATCATGCCGGGCCTCGGTGATGCGGGCGACCGGATGTTCGGGACGAAATAAGACGCAACAGATGCCTTTACTGGCGGCGCGAATTGCGGCATCCTTTCCTCCATATCTTGTGGGGGCAGGGATGAATTTAACAAGGGTTATTGCGTATTCCATCATCGCGGCGGCGATTTCGGCGGTTTCAGGGCAGGCTCAGAACCTGCGCAACGCCTCGCCCCCGGCAGAGTTCCCGCCGGCGTCGTTCAGCGGCAAGCAATATGTCGATAGCCGCGGCTGCATTTATATCCGCGCGGGCATCGACGGCAACGTCACTTGGGTGCCGCGCGTCGGTCGTGATCGCAAGCAGGTTTGCGGGTTCAAACCCACCGCCGTGGCTGGGGCCTCGTCGGCGCCGGCGCGGGCCGCCGCATCCAAGCCGGTGGAGATCACGGTTCCCGCCGCGACGCAGGCGACCACGCAAAAGACCCGACCGCTGCCGCCCGCGGTTGCCAATTCGGCCCCTGCGCCCAAGCCTGCCCCGGTTCGGAAACCCAAGGTTGCCGCGGCACCGGTGACCACCGTGCGCCGTCCCGCCCCCGTTGCGCCGGTGGTTGTGACCGCACCCCGAACCCAGGTTCGCAAGCCGGTCGCGACGGCGCCGCGCCCCGCGCCGGCGATCGCGCCGCGCCGGGCCCCGGCCAAGGCCGCCGGTCCCTGTGCCAACGCCTCGGCCTTCAGCCAGCAGTTCATCAATCGCGGCGCGGGCGTGCGCTGTGGCCCGCAGGCCGAACCGCCGGTGACCTATGGACGGGGCTGGGACAAGCACTCATCGCTCGCCCCCGGCGTTTCGCCCGAGACCCGCGCGGTGCCGCGCCATGTCTATGACCAACGGCGCAACACGCGAAACGTGGCGGTCCCCGAGGGGTATCGCGCGGTTTGGAGCGATGACCGCCTCAATCCCCACCGCGCCGAGCGCCAGTTGACCCCGGCACGACCGCGCAGCGGGGCGGTGCCCCCGGCAGGATATCGCGCGGTCGCGCGCGCCGAAGATCGTCTGAACCCGAACCGCGGGCCGCGCAGCCTTGCCGGCGATGCCCAGTCCGACCGGATCTGGACCCGTACCGTGCCGCGCACCCTGGCGCCGCTGCCCACGGACCGTCAGATCGTCAGCGTGCCGCGCACGGTAGCGAAATCGCCGGCCGAAGCGGAGCGCGGGGTCACCCGCCTGTCCACGAGGTCGGCCCCGGTCAAGGCCAGCGCGCCGAACCGTTACGTGCGGGTCGCGACCTTTGGCAGCGAGGCGCAGGCGCGCCAGGTGGCGCAGGGCCTTGCGCGCGGCGGGTTGCCGATGCGGTTGGGCACGGTTCAGCGCGGCGGGGCGACCCACCGCGTGGTTCTGGCGGGTCCGTTCACCAGCACGGCCCAAGCGCACGACGCGCTGCTGCGGGTCCGGGCCGCCGGGTATTCCGGGGCCAGCCTGAACAACTGACCGGTCAGCCGCCGCAAATGCCCTGCAACAGGACCCAGTCGCGGTCGGGCAGAACCGGTGCCGGATCGCGTCCGGCCATCGGGTCGGCCTCGATCAGGCCGAGCACGCTTTCGCCGGTGATGTCGCGGGCATAGGCATAGGGGCTGCTGGGAACATCGGCCTCGGCAAAGGCGGCCAGGATGCTTTCGTCGTCCAGCGCCGGGCGCGGCGCCACCAGCACCCGTTCCGCATAGCTGTCCAGTGCGCCCTGGGTTACGTGGCTGCTGGTCAGCAGTCGGAAGGTGGCCACCGGGCCGCCATGGTCAAGAAACTCGGCCAGCGGATCAAGGTCCTGGGCGCGGGCGCGCTCGACAAGAATGTGGCCGGCGGCGACCGCCGGGTCTTCGTAATCCTCGATCACCGATCTGTTCAGAAGCACGATGCCGCCGGGCAGATGCAGCGCGGCCTTCACCCCGGTGCGCAGCACCACCAGCCGCCTGACCCCGGTCCGCCGGGCCAGCGCGTCCAGCACCGGTCCGGTCTCGGGCGTGGTACAGGCCCGGCCGGCGACCCGCTCGATCCGGTCGAGCAGGGCGGCGCCGATCTCCTGCCGCTTGATCTCGGGCACCACCTGCACCGTGTGGCGCAGCATCGCGCCCGGCAACCACACCAGCAGCACCGCCAGCACCGCCGCCACGCTGGCGCCCACGCCGAACAGTCGCAGACGACCGGGGCGGGGGCGGGCGCGGGAAATCGCCGCGCGCAGCCGCTCGATCGCCTCGATCATCGCGGTTTCGTCCTCGGCCAGTTCCAAGGTTTCGCCGGGGTCGCCGTCGGGGTGATAGATCGCGGGAAAATCGCCGGGATTCTTGCGCTCGACGGCCGCCAGCGACCAATGCGCCAAGGCCCGATCATTCAGGTCGGTGATGGTCAGCGTCGCCTCGCCGATGGAAACAATGATCTCGCGCCGCTGTTCCTCGGGGGTGGGGCGCCACAGCCCGCTGGCCTCCAGCCGCTCATATTCACGCAGCGCCGTCATGTCGCCTGCATCCGCCGTGCCTCTGGGTTTTTTCCCAGATTAACACGGCAAGGGCGGGGGCGGCAAATGGCTTTGCCACCCGGGGCCCGTTCGGGCAAGGGGCCTGGCTTACGCGGGTTTGAACCCCAGCTTGGACATGATCATCGCCGCCGGGCAGAACCCGGTAAAGGCCGACTGGAACAGGTTGGCCCCGACGAAGGCAGTCAGCCACACGAAATAGGGCGACACGAAATAGGTCAGCACCAACGAAAGCAGGACCATGAAGCCAGCGAAAGCTGTAACAGCTTGATTGATTGTCATTTTACGTCACTCCGTTGCACATGCGGCGTATCAATTTCGCCGTTGTATTCAGATTTAGGAATGTAATTGGGATTTTGCAAGGCCGTACTGCGGCGAACCCGCCGAAATGCAGCACGCATCGCGGGTGTCGGGCGCCTTTCGCGGGGGGGGCTGTCAAACGGCGCTTTTCGCGGCGTTGCGGCCCTGTCCCGACGATATCACGCAGGCGCGAAAACCCGTGGTCCTGAATTTGCCCCTCCCCGGTTGCTGGAGCGTCACTATGGAACCTCGGCCCGAACCGGCGACATCTCGATCCGGATGCGCGCCACCCAGCCCGAGGAGGCCGGGATACTGGGGCTGGCGGATTTTCACCCCGGCATCGCGCTGGAGCAGGTGATCCGCGACAGCGCCGGAACCGCCTTCGGTTTCGGCGAACAGATCTGACGCGGCGAAATGGCCGAGTTCACGGCGCAGGCGATTGTCGGAGGTCCCGGTTGAATGTGCGGGATCCGAGGAAAGGATCGGCGGACGGAGCGGATGCGGCGAACATCATCACGGGTGACGGAACCTTCGACGCCGACCCCTCCCTTGTCTAAGCTGCCCGGACAAATGTGAGGAGAGTCGCGATGGCCGAGTTTCATGAACGTCTGACCCGGCTGCGCCGAGAATTTCACGGCACCCCGGAACTGGGCTTTTGCGAGGACCGCACCAAGGCCCGGGTGGCGGCGATCCTGCGCGACCTCGGCCTCGAGGTGCACGAGGGAGTCGGGGTGGTCGGCCTATTGCGCGCCGGCACCGGTAACCGCGCGATCGGGTTGCGGGCCGACATGGACGCGCTGCCGATCCACGAGACCGGCCAGCATGACCATGTTTCGCAGATCCCCGGCGTGATGCACGCCTGTGGCCATGACGGTCACATGGCCATGCTGTTGGGCGCGGCCGAACGACTGGCCGAAACCCGGGATTTCGACGGCACCGTGGTGTTCATCTTTCAGCCCAACGAAGAACATGGGCTGGGCGCGCAGGCGATGCTCGACGAGGGGTTGTTGGAGCGGTTCCCTCTCGAAGAGGTCTATGGCATCCATAACCTGCCCGGCGCGCCGCTGGGCCAGGTCTCGACCCGGATCGGCCAGATCTGCGCCAGCGAGAGCCTGTTCGAGATCGAGATCACCGGTCAGGGCGGTCATGCCTCGATGCCGCATGTGGGGGTCGACACGATCACCGTGGGGGCAGAACTCGTGCTGGCGCTGCAGACCATCGTGTCACGCAAGCTGGCCCCCGGTGCCGGGGCCGTGGTCTCGGTGACGGAATTCCTGACCGACGGGCAGCGCAACGTCCTGCCCGGGCAGGCGACGCTCAAGGGCGACGTGCGCGCGCGCCTGCCCGAGGATCGCAAGGCGGTCGAGCGGTTCATGCGCCAGATCGTCGACGGCGTGGCCGCGACCCATGGCATCACCGCGACGATGCGTTTCCAGACCGAATTCGTCGAGGTCATCAACGCGCCGACCCCGACCGAGGCTGTCGTCCGGGTCGCCCGCGCCCGGGGGCTCGAGATCATCGCGGATCGCAGCCCGATGAGCTTTTCCGAGGATTTCGCGCATTTCTGCAATGCGGTGCCCGGCTGTTTCATCCTGCTCGGCAATGGCGAGAGCGGCCCGCATGGCCAGCCGCTGCATTCCTCCGACTATGACTTCAACGACGCGCTCCTGCCGATCGGTGCGGCCTTCTGGGCCGACCTGGCAAGGGACCGCCTGCCGCTTCGAAAGGATCGATCATGACCGAACAGCTGCCGTCCGGCCAACTGGGCCACGTGGCCGCGATACGCAAGACAGGGGATGCCGCCGAACGCGTCCTCACGCGCGCGGATTTCGCCACCGCCCGCGATGAGATCACCCGATGGGAGGGCTATGCGCCGACCCCTCTGGTCGCACTGTCGGCATTGGCGCGCGAGGTCGGCGTGGCAGAGATCCTTTACAAGGACGAGGGCCCGCGCTTCGGGCTGGGCAGTTTCAAGGCGCTTGGCGGGTCTTATGCCGCGCTGCGGGTGCTGCAACGGGAAATCTCGGCGAAACTCGGTCGCACGGTTTCGCTGGCCGATATCCGCACCGGTAAACATGCCAAGGAGTGTGCCGCAATCACCCTCGTCTCGGCGACCGACGGCAATCACGGCCGCTCGCTCGCCTGGGGCTGCCAACGGTTCGGCGCGCAATGCCGGATCTACATCCACGCCGAGGTCAGCGAGGGGCGCGCCGAGGCGATGCGCGAGCTGGGCGCCGCGGTGATCCGCATCGCGGGCGATTACGACGCCTCGGTCACGCTGGCCCGGCAGGAGGCCGAGGCGAACGGCTGGTTCGTGGTCTCGGACACCTCCTGGCCGGGCTACACGCTTCCGCCGCGCGACGTCATGGCGGGCTATGGCGTGATGGTGCATGAGATCTGCACGGCGCTGGAGCGCCCCCCCAGCCATGTATTCCTTCAAGGCGGCGTCGGCGGTTTGGCCGCCGGGGTCATCGCCAGCCTGCGCCAATACTGGCCGGGGGAATTGCCTCGCGTCGTGATCGTCGAGCCGGAACTGGCCGCTTGCCTGTTCGAAAGCGCCAGGGCCGGTCGCGCCACCAGCGTGCGCATCGAGGAAGAGACGTTGATGGCCGGGCTGTCCTGTGGCGAGCCATCGGAAATGGCCTGGGAGATCCTTGCCGAAGAGGCCGGCGATTTCCTCACCATCCCCGACGCGCTGGTCGCCCCCACCGTGCGGCTGCTGGCGCGCCCGCGCAACGGCGATACCCCGATCGAGGCCGGGGAAAGCGCGGTTGCCGGGCTGGCGGCGCTGATCGCGGCACGGCAGGACTCCCAGCTTTCGGAACGCCTCGGCCTCGACAGCGCCTCCCGCGTTTTGTTGATCGGCTCGGAGGGGGTGACCGACCCCGCGATCTTCAACCGGATCTTGGAGGGCCGCGATGCAACCTGACGCCGGTTCGCGGGGCTTCCCGGAGGCCGAGTTTGCAGCCCGCACCGCGCGGGCCCAGGCGTGGATGGCCGAACAGGGGCTGGCCGGGCTGCTGCTGATGACCGAAGCCGAGGTGCGCTATTTCACCGGATTCCAGACTCTATTCTGGCAAAGCCCGACGCGACCCTGGTTTCTCTTCGTGCCCGCCGAGGGCAAGCCGGTCGCGGTGATCCCGGAAATCGGTGCGGCGCTGATGCGGCAAACCTGGCTGGAGGACGTGCGCACATGGGCGGCGCCGGCGCCCGAGGATGACGGGATCAGCCTGTTGATAGGACTGCTGGACCCGCTCGCGCGCAGCGGGGCGCGGCTGGGGGTGCTCAAGGGGCACGAGACCGCGCTGCGGATGCCCCTTGCCGATTGGGAGAGGTTGATCGCCGCGCTGGCGGGGCTGGAAATCGCCGATGCCACCGGGCTGGTGCAAGGGCTTCGGATGGTGAAATCCGCCGCCGAGATCGAGAAGATCGCGCATATCTGCGCCATCGGGTCGGCCACCTTTGCGCGGGTTCCTTACATGGTCTCGGAGGGGCAGCCGCTGGAGGAGGTGTTCCGCGCGTTTCGCCGCGAGGCCCTCGCGCAGGGGGCCGACGATGTGCCCTATCTCGTCGGCGGGGCGGATCGCGGGGGATATGTCGATTGCATCTCGCCCCCGTCGCGCCGCCCGCTGGCACGTGGCGACGTGCTGATGCTGGATACGGGATGCGTCCGGGATGGTTATTTTTGCGATTTCGACCGCAATTGGGCGATCGGCGCGGCCGACGACAGGGCGCGGCGCGCCTATGACGTGCTGTGGCGCGCGACCGAGGCCGGGCTGGCGGCGGCGCGAACCGGCAACAGCTGCCACGAGTTGTTCGCGGCGATGTCCTCGGTCATCTCGGAACTGGACGACAGTGGCGGTGATATCGGCCGGCTTGGCCACGGGTTGGGCATGCAACTTACCGAGCAGCCGTCGCACATGGCGGGTGTCGAAACGGTGCTGCAGGACAACATGGTGCTGACGCTCGAACCCTCGCTGAGTTACGGCGACGGGTTGATGATGGTGCACGAGGAAAACATCGTCGTGACGCCCCAAGGCGGTCGCCTTTTGACGACCCGCGCCGCCCCCGACCTGCCGGTCATCTGACCACGGGGGGCGAAAGACCGCTGCGCCGGCGTCACGGTCCGGTCCTGTCGCGTGACCCCGCCCGGGCGATCCGGGCGGGCGATCTTGGCGGAGCGTTTGCTAAAGTGCCTTGGCCAGCTTGCGCAGCTCGAACTTCTGGATCTTGCCGGTCGAGGTCTTGGGCAACTCCTGGAACACCACCTTTTTCGGTGTCTTGAAGCCCGAGAGCGACTGGCGGGTGAAGGTGATCAGCGCCGTCTCGTCCTCTGCCGCACCCGGTTTCAGCTCGACAAAGGCGCAAGGCACCTCGCCCCATTTCTCGTCCGGCTTGGCCACCACCGCGGCAAGGTTCACGTCGGGATGCGCCATCAGCGCGTTCTCGACCTCGACCGAGCTGACGTTCTCGCCGCCCGAGATGATCACGTCCTTGGCGCGGTCGGTGATCTGGATATAGCCGTCGGAATGCTGCACCGCGATGTCGCCGGAATGGAAGTAGCCGCCGGCAAAGGCCTCTTCGGTGGCTTCCGGGTTCTTGTAATACCCTTTCATTACGCCGTTGCCGCGCATCATGATCTCGCCCTGGGTTTCGCCGTCCTTCGGGATCTGCCGCATCTGCGCGTCCATCACGGTGATATGTTCGAAGATCGGCATCGCCACGCCCTGCCGGGCCTTGATCGCGGCGCGGTCGTCGCCCTCGAGGTGGTCCCAATGGGTGCCCCAGGTGCATTCGGTGGCCGGACCATAGGTTTCGGTCAGCCCGTAGACTTGGGTCACGTGAAAGCCCATCGGCTCGATCTTGGCGAGGGTGGCGGGGGCGGGCGGCGCGCCGGCGGTGAAGACCTCGACCGTGTGATCGAAGCTGCGCCGCTCCTCCTCGGGCGCGTTGACCAGCGTGTTCAGCACGATGGGCGCACCGCCGAAATGGGTCACCCCTTCGTCGGCGATGGCGTCGAAGATCGCCGGCGCGGTGATGTCGCGGCAGCACACCAGCGTGCCGCCCAGCATCGGCATCATCCAGGTGTGGCACCAGCCGTTGCAGTGAAACAGCGGCACGATGGTCAGGTAGGTCGGCCGCAGCACCATGCGCCAGCTCAAGATCTGGCCCATCGCGTTCAGATAGGCGCCGCGATGGTGATAGACCACGCCCTTGGGCCGCCCGGTGGTGCCGGAGGTGTAGTTGAGCGCGATGCTCTCCCATTCGTCCTGCGGCATGATCCAGTCGAAGTCATGCTCGGCATTGCCCAGCAGCGTCTCATAGGTGGTATGGCGTCCGGTCGCCGGATGGCCGGCGTGGGGATCGGGCACCTCGATCAGGATCGGCTTGTGCCCCTCCATCTGGTCGAGGGCGGCCTCGGCCAGCGCGATGAACTGGCTGTCGGCCAGCAGGACCCTGGCGCCGCCGTGATCGAGGATATAGGCCACCGTGCCCACGTCGAGCCGGGTGTTGATGGTGTTGAGCACCGCGCCACAGGCGGGCACGCCGAAATGCGCTTCGGCCTGGGAGGGGAGGTTGGGGATCAGCGTCGCCACCACGTCGCCGGGTTTCACCCCCAGCCCGGCCAGCGCCGAGGCCAGCCGTGTCACCCGGTCGTAATACTCGGCATAACTCTTGCGGTGGTGGGGGCCATAGACCACCGCCAGCTCGTCGGCATAGACATGCGCCGCGCGCTTCAGAGCCGATAGCGGCGTGAGCGGCACGTAGTTCGCCGCCGTCTTGCCAAGCCCGGTTTCATCCGTCATCCATCCCATGTGTTTTCCTCCTGTTCGCGCAGCACGTGTCGCGTTCCGTCGCGATAGTGCGCTGCCTGCCTCTCGATGAAAAGCCCATGACGATGCCAACGACAAAGCCGATGACCCTGCCAGAGCCGTCCCGGCCCCTGACCGCCGCCGCACTGATGATTTGCGCCATGGCGATCATCGGGGTGATCGACAATTTCATCGTGATCCTGGCCGAGGAAATCGGGCTGTGGCAGTTCCACCTGGTGCGTGCGGTCATGGCGCTGCCGCTGGTGGCGGCGATGGCGGCGCTGGGGCTGGGGCGGCTGCTGCCGCGACGGCCGGGCCGGGTGGCGGTGCGCTCGGTCCTGGTGGCGGTGTCGATGCTTTTCTATTTCTCGGCGCTGGCGATCATGCCGATCGCCCAGGCACTGGCGGGCCTGTTCACCTCGCCGATCTTCATCCTGCTGGTCACCGGGCTGGGGATGGGACAGCGTATCGGTCCGTGGCGCATCCTGGCGGTGGCGGTGGGGTTCGCGGGCATCCTTTTCGTGTTGCAACCCGATCCGGGTAATTTTGACTGGCGTATCCTGGTGCCGGTGGCCGGCGGGTTTTTCTACGCGCTGGGGGCGATTGCCACCCGCAGCCTTTGCGCCGGCGAAAGCACGGTGGCGCTGCTTGCCGGCATGATGCTGGCGCTTGGGCTGATGGGGGCGACCGGCCTAAGCTGGCTGGCGCTGTTTCCGGTCGACACCGGTCCGGGGGCCGAAGGGTTCGTCAACCGGGGCTGGGTCTGGCCGATGCAGCGCGCCTTGCCCTGGGTTGTCGTGCAGGCGGTGGGATCGGTCGCCGGGGTGTTCCTGGTCATCAAGGCCTATCAGCTGGGCGAGCCGTCCTACGTGTCGGTCTTCGAGTATTCGGTGATGGGGTTCGGTCCGCTTTTCGCCTGGCTCGCCTATGGGCAGGCGGTGGGGCTGTGGCAGGCGGTCGGAATCGCCCTGATCGTCGCGGCGGGGGGCATCATTGCGGTGCGGTCGAAATAGGCTAGGCTCGCTGCCATGATCCTCAGCCCCGGGCGCGGTTACGTCTTCATCCATATCCCGAAAACGGGGGGCACGGCGCTGGCGCTGGCGCTGGAGGGGCGCGCGATGAAAGATGACATCATGCTGGGCGACACCCCGAAGGCGCGCCGTCGTCGGCGCCGGGTGCAGGGGGCGCCGGCGCGCGGGCGGCTGTGGAAGCATTCGACGTTGGCCGATATCGAGGGGTTGGTGCCCGATGCGGTTCTTGACGGTTTGTTCGCCTTCACGCTGGTACGCAACCCTTGGGACCGGGCGGTCAGCTATTACCACTGGCTGCGCGGGCAGCGGTTCGACCATCCCGCCGTCGGGTTGGCCAAGCGGTTGGAATTCAACGATTTCATTCTGCATCCGGAGACCCGCGCGGGGTTTCGCGACACCCCGGCGGCGTCTTATATGCGGCGCGCGGACGGGCGCGAGCACTGCGACGCCTACATCCGGATCGAGCGGTTCAAGGAGGACGCCGCGCCGCTGTTCGCGCATCTGGGGTTTCGGCTGGAGCTGCCGCGCGCCAACCGCTCCGACCGGCCAAAGGATTACCGTACCGCCTATGCCCCTCCGGCGGCCGAGGCGATTGCCGAGGTGTGCGCCGAGGACATCGCGCGGTTCGGGTATCGCTTCGACCAGGACCCTTCACCCCTGTCATCCCGGGCCTGACCCGGGATCCGCCTGTCAGGTCCAAAGACCCCGGCTCGCTGGCCGGGGTGACAACGGTGTGCTTTTGGCCTCCTGTCATCCCGGGCTTGACCCGGGATCTGTCTGAGGCGTCCCGGGGCCCCGGCTCGGGGCCGGGGGGGCAACGGTGGGGGATGTGGGCGCGCGCCGCCCTTTCGGCACCAATTCCCGTCGGAACCGTCGCATCATGTGCCGGTGCGAAACAATGCCACGACCTTTCCTTTTTTCCGGCCCATGGCGGGCACCCTGATCGCGTCATGTGAGGGACAACAAACGACCGGGCGCCGATCGAGCGCCTGCCCTGGGGAAGGCCGAAGACATGCTGCGATTGATCAAGGGGCTCATCAAAGCCGACACCGTCCCGGACGAGCGGGAAAACGCACCGGAGGGGATGCTGATCACCGGCACCGCCGGGCTGGTCGCGGGAACGCAGGTGGCCACGGAAACCGGCTGGCGCCCGGTCGAGACGCTTTGCACCGGCGACCGCCTCCTGAGTTTCGACAACGGGGTACAGCCGATCACCGACCTTCAGCGCGAGCATCTGGGCGCGGTCGCGGCGGGGCACCCGGTGGCGGCGCTGCAGGCGGTCAAGGTGCCGGTGGCCGCCCTGGGCAACGATGCCCCGTTCTGGCTGATGCCGGACCAGGGGGTGCTGCTGGAAAGCGACAAGGCGCTGGAGATTCTCGGGGATCCTTTCGCGCTGGTGCCCGCCCGCGCGCTGGTCGGCGTCAACGGTATCCGCCTTGACGCGCCGGGCGGCGGTGTCAGTGTCACCACCCTGGCCTTTGCCCGTGATGAGGCGATCTATACCGCCGGGGGGCCGCTGCTCTATTGCCCGCGCCCGCGCACCGTGATCGGCGAGGAGGAAGGCAATGACATGAGCTTTTTCTCGGTCCAGACCTTGCAGAGCGCGCGCTACCTGGTTCGGTCGCTGGTCGAGGCGCGCGGTGCCCGTGGCCTCTGCGCCGCACCGGAAGAGATCGATTGGCAATTGCCGCCCCTGCCCGGCGTCCGTCCGCTGGCCAGCTAGGGCGCGCCGCCCGCCGCGCTCAGGGCACCAGCACCGCCGTCATCCCCTTGTCCGGGAAACAGGTCGGGCTGCGCCCCGTCGCCGCCTGCCAGCGGCCGATGGAACGGCGGGTCTTGAACCCCGGCAGCCCGTCGGCACCGCCGACATCGTGGCCCTGTTTCTCCAACGCCCGCTGCATCGCCGCGATGTCCGACCGGTAGAGCCCGCCGACATTCCCCCAACCGGCGCTGAAATCGCCCATGCCATACTGGATGCGGTCGCCCACGTGACCGACGAAGAGCGCGTAGAGATCGCTCATGTTGTAATCCTTCAGCACGTAGAAATTCGGCGTCACGATAAAGGCCGGCCCGTGCCGCCCGGCGGGCATCAAGAGATACCCCTCGCCGCGCTGCTCATGCGCCGGGAACGCGCGGCCTGATGTGCGCGTGACCCCCATCGCGGCCCAATCGGCGATGCTGCGGCCCTGGTCCGGCCCCTCCAGCGTGCAGGAGATTGAGGGTGGAACCACCACCTCGAACCCCCAGTCGCGCCCGGCAACCCAGCCGTGGCGCTGCAGGTAGGCGGCGATCGAGGCGATGGTATCGGCCTCAGACCCCCAGATATCGGCACGCCCGTTGCCGTCGCCATCGGCGGCGAAGCGCAGGAAGCTGGACGGCATGAACTGGGGCTGTCCGAGGGCGCCGGCCCAGCTGCTTTTCATACCGCGGGGGCTGACATGGCCGGCCTCGGCGATCTGCAGCGCGGCGATCAACTCGTCGGTGAAATAGGGCGCCCGCGTGGACATGAACCCCTTGGTGCCCAGCACCTCGAAGGCGTCGTGGCGGATCGCAACCTTGCCGTAGCCGCTCTCGCGGCCCCAGATGCCCAGGATGATGCGCCCGGGAACGCCGGTGGCCTGTTCCACCTGCGCCAGCGTGCGCGCGTGTCGCTTGGCCATCTGCCGCCCGACCGAGGCGGCACCCCGCACCGCGCCGGGGCTGAAATACTTGCCCGGCGCGCCGAATTCGGCCTGTCGCTGGCGCTTGGGGGTTTTCGGCCGGGTGCCGGGGGGCACCAGATCGGGCAGGTCCCAGTTCAGCCGGACCCCGGAAAACGCCGCGTCGAATGTGGCGCGCGAGACGCCCTTGGCCCGGGCCTGCGGCCAGACCGTCCGCTCCAGCCAGGTCTGGAACTGCGCCTCGACCCGGCCCTGGTTCTGGGCGCTGGCCTCGGGCGGCGCGACGAGCAGAAGCAGCACCAGGAGGATGACCCGCGCCAGGGCGCGCACGGCACGGCGGATAGCAGGTGACAACATGGTTCTGATGATGTGCCTCATTGGTCCCTCATCCCCAAGTTCTAAGGGCAAATTCTCCACCGTCCAAGCGAAAGCACCGCAGGCCCGTCGTCGGCGCGGGGTTCAGGCGGCGGTGTCGCCGCCGACACCGGAGCGCACCAGCGCATCGACCAGTGCGCGGGCGCTGCGGGGCAGGGGGGCGCGGTCACGCAGGGCGATGCAGCGGTCGCGCAGCGCCCGGTCATCGGACAGCCGCACCAGGCTCAGGCGCATGGTGCGGGCGTGGCGCCGGTCTCGCCACTCGCGCAATCGTCCTTGAGGAAATCGACCTGCCGCAGGATCAGCCGGGCAGGGCGCCACTATCGAGGTCTCCATGCGCGAGGCGCTGGCCGAGTGGATGAGCTATTCGATGTATTACGCCCATGACAGTGCGCCGCCCCGGCCCGCGCCGGGGCCAGTCATGCCACGATCTTTCCCTACGGTCCGTTCTCGGCGGGTGACGGCACAATCGTGATCCCCGGGCTTCAGAACGAACGGGAGCGTTTTTTTCGGCGGGGTGTTGCAGCAGCCCGGGTTGAAGCAGGATGCGCGGTCCGACAGCCACGCGCGGCGCACCGCCAACCGGGAGGCGCTGAGCGCCCTGATCGTCACCGCCTTTGCCGATCTGACCGGGTCCGCTCCAGGCGCGGCAACTGGCCGCTTGACCCGCGCCGCCGGCGCGGCCATGAAACGGCCCACCGATGATGGGCCGGCCGCGCCGCCCTTTCCCAAGCCAAAGGAGCCACCATGGCCCGCGCCGCAACCGCCCGATCCGCCCCGCCGCCCGCCCCCGGCCAGGAGGAGGAACGCGCAAGGTCGCGGAAAATCGGCATTCTCGCCGCGCTCTGGCCCTTCATGCGGCCCTACCTGGGGTTGATGCTCGCCGCCGGGGTGGCGCTGGTCTTCACCTCGATGGTCTCGTTGACTCTGCCGCTTGCGGTGCGCCGGGTGGTCGACAATTTCCGCGACGGTTCGACCGAACTGCTGGATCATTATTTCCTTGCCGCGCTCGGCATCGCGGCGCTGCTGGCGGTGGGCACCGGGCTGCGCTACACGCTGGTGACCAAGCTGGGCGAGCGCGTCGTCGCCGACATTCGCAAATCGGTCTTTGACCGCGTCATCGGCATGAGCCCGCAGTTCTTCGAAAGGATCATGACCGGCGAGGTGCTCAGCCGCATCACCACCGACACCACGCTGATCCAGTCGGTGATCGGTTCGTCGATCTCGATCGCGCTGCGCAACCTGCTGATCTTCGTCGGCGGGCTGGTGCTGATGCTGGCGACCTCTGCCAAGCTCACCGGCATGGTGCTGTTGATCGTGCCGGCGGTGGTGGTCCCGATCCTTGTGCTGGGCCGCCGGTTGCGCGCCATCAGCCGCGAGAACCAGGACTGGATCGCCGCCTCCTCGGGCAACGCGGGCGAGGCGTTGGGCGCGGTGCAGACGGTTCAGGCCTTTACCCACGAGGGCGAGAGCCGCGCCCGCTTCTCAGAGATGACCGAAACCTCCTACCAGGTCTCGCAGCGCCGCATCCTCACCCGTGCTCTGCTGACTGTGATCGTGATCTTTTTGGTGTTCACCGGCATCGTCGGCGTGCTCTGGATCGGGGCGCATGACGTGCGCGCCGGCGCCATGACCGAGGGCGCGCTGGTGCAGTTCGTGATCTACGCGGTGCTGGTGGCGGGTTCGGTCGCCGCCCTGTCCGAGATCTGGAGCGAGCTGCAGCGCGCCGCCGGTGCCACCGAGCGGTTGGTGGAGCTGTTGCAGGCCACCGACACCGTCAACGACCCTGCCGCTCCCGCGGCGCTGCCGTCCCCGGTGCGCGGCGCCATTGGTTTTGACGGCGTCACTTTCCGCTATCCGTCGCGGCCCGACACTGTCGCGCTGGACGACATCAACCTTCGGATCGCCCCGGGCGAGACGGTGGCCTTTGTCGGCCCCTCGGGCGCGGGCAAGACCACCATCATCCAGCTTGTCCTGCGGTTTTACGACCCCGAGACCGGGCAGGTCACTCTCGACGGCGTGCCGCTGACCGGGATGACCCGCGCCGAGTTCCGCCGCGCTGTGGCGCTGGTGCCGCAGGATCCGGTGATCTTTGCCGGCTCGGCACGCGACAACATCCGTTTCGGCCGGCTTGATGCCAGCGATGCCGAGGTCGAGGCCGCCGCCCGCGCTGCCGCCGCGCATGACTTCATCACCGCGCTGCCGCAGGGCTATGACAGCTACCTGGGTGAACGCGGCGTGATGCTCTCCGGCGGGCAGAAACAGCGCATCGCCATCGCACGGGCCATCCTGCGCGACACCCCGGTGCTGCTGCTGGACGAGGCGACCAGCGCGCTGGACGCCGAAAGCGAACTGGCGGTGCAGCAGGCGGTCGACGACCTCAGCCAGACCCGCACCACCCTGATCGTCGCCCACCGCCTGGCCACGGTGAAAAAGGCCGACCGCATCGTGGTGATGGACCAAGGCCGCATCATCGCCATGGGCACCCATGACGAACTGGTCGCCGGTGGCGGCCTCTACGCCCGCCTCGCGCGGCTGCAGTTCACCGACGGGGCGATCGCGGCGCAATAGGAACAGGGGGACGCGACGCCCGCGCCGCCGCCCCATCCCGGGCCCCTGTCATCCCCGCGAACGCGGGGGGGGGGGGCGCCGGCCGAGAGCCGGCTGCCAGCTCCTATTATTTCATCGAGCCGGTCTCGACGTACCTCTGATGCCAGCTCAGCGCCTCGGACAGGATGTTGGGCGCGTGTTGCCCAAAGGCGCTGTGCCGGGCCCGGGCGACATAGTCGTGCAGGGCATCGCGGTAATCGGGATGCGCGCAGTTCTCGATGATCAGGCTGGCCCTTTGTTTTGGCGCCAGCCCCCGCAGGTCGGCAAGACCCTGTTCGGTGACGATCACCTGCACATCCTGCGAGATGTGGTCGACATGGCTCGCCATCGGAACGATCGCCGAGATATCCCCGCCCTTCGCCGTCGAGGGGGTCATGAAGATCGAGATATAGGCGTTGCGGGCAAAATCGCCCGAGCCGCCGATGCCGTTCTGGATGCGCGCCCCCATGACGTGGGTGGAGTTCACGTTTCCGTAGATGTCGGCCTCGATCAGCCCGTTCATCGCCACGCAGCCCAGCCGGCGGACCAGTTCGGGGTGGTTCGAGATCTCCTGCGGGCGCAGGATCAGCTTGTCGCTGTAGCGATGCGCATCGGCATTGAGCCGTTCGGCCGCCTCGGGGCTGAGCGAGAACGCCGTGGCCGAGGCCATCCGCAGCTTGCCCGCATCCAGCAGGTCGAGCATGCCGTCCTGGATCACCTCGGTAAAGGCGGTCATGTTCTCGAACGGGCTGTCCAGCAGGCCCGACAGAACCGCGTTGGTCACGTTGCCCACCCCCGATTGCAGCGGCAACAGCGCGGCAGGCAGGCGGCCGACCCTGACCTCGTGCCGCAGGAAGTCCAGCAGGTGCCCGGCGATCGCTTCGGCGATGGCATCGGGTTCGGCGAAGGGGGCGTTGCGGTCGGGCGTATCGGTCTCGACGATGGCAACGATCTTGTCGGGATCCACATCGAAATGCGGCTGGCCGATGCGATCATCGGGGTTGACCAACGGGATCGGCTTGCGGTCCGGCGGCAGCGCGGTGCCGTAATAAATGTCATGCATCCCGTGCAGCGCGTCGCTCTGCCAGCGGTTGACCTCGAGGATGATCTTCTCGGCGCGGTCCAGCCAGGTCTTGTTGTTGCCCACCGAGGACGAGGGGATCAGCCCGCCCTCGGGGGTGAAGCCCGAGATTTCCACCACCGCCGTATCCAGCGGCCCGAAGAACCCCTGCCAGGCCATCGGTGCGACCTGGCTCAGGTGCATGTCGAAATAGTTCATTTCGCCCGCGTTGATCTTCTGGCGTGCGACCGGGTCCGAGTTGTAGGGCAGGCGGAAATCGATCCCGTCCGCCTTGGCCAGCGCCCCGTCCAGTTCCGGCCCGGTCGAGGCGCCGGACCAGACCTTGACCCGGAACGGGTTGCCCGCTGCATGCTGTGCCTCGATATGGCCGGCCAGCGCCAGCGGCACCGCCTTGGGATAGCCCGAGCCGGTGAAACCACTCATGCCGACGACGGCGCCGTCATGGATGAGCGAGGCGGCCTCCTCGGCACCCATGATCCTGGATTTGAGGGCATCGGGGGCAATACGGCTGATCTTGGTCACGGGGGCTCACCTTGGCAGTACGATAGAACGGTCCCTCGGCGCCGGGACGCGGCTGTGCTTTGGAGGGGCCGTCGCTGATTAACCGTTCTCTCGACGCACCGAAAGCCCTCAGGCCATCACTGCGCCAATATGCCTAGGGTCCGCACCGCGCCGTGATCACAAGTTTCCGACCGCATCGGCACGTTCGGCCCTTGGCGTCCCTGGGGGGATCGGGTGGTCCCTCCGACGGCAACAGCCGCGCGACCCGATGGCGCAACGCGCCTGTTGACCGGTTTCGGGTGATACTGACGTTCTGCGCAAGCCGACGCCGGCCGCTCGAAAAACTCGGGATCGGAAACCCGGCCCCGCCCTCGCCCCGTCAGCGCGCGTCCAAAATCCGCTAAGTCATTGATTTTAAATGGAGGCGAGTACCGGAATCGAACCGGTGTACACGGATTTGCAAGACTTGGCATGTTTATGAAAACAAAGAACACTTTGTTTAGACGAAAGCCCGTTTTTACCGGAACATAGCGTGAATGTTTAGACGTGTTTTGGGAGGGCGATCACGCCGACCATTGGGCTCCACTTTGGCTCTGTTCATGGTAAACTTTGGAAATATGATGGCTTTTGATTTGGTAAAGTCTATCGGCCTGAGCGGCTTTTGCAGCTTTTGAGCGTAAAGTAAGATATGGCTAAACGCGGAGGTCGCGTCGGATGCCGTGCGAAATTTTCGCTATGCATCAAGTGCTGAGAGCTGACTTTCCCTGAGATAAGGGCGAGTATCTGTTTTTTGTTCGAGGCGGTATTTTTATTTTTTTATATCGTCTATTGCTTAGGACTGTCATGGAGACGCTACTATGCCACATGAGTGAATAAGCCCAGCATTGAGCAGCCTTCGGAAAATCACCAAGGTAACGCGGCTGGAAATCTATTTTCTGCAATAATTTTCTCCGGTGCTCACTTTAATCCGTTCCACGTTCGAACATGGCGGCAGAGTTCATTGATGGCGCATTCAAGATCAAGATGACCTGAAATTGCGTCGAGTCCAATTAGGCGCTCCGCTTTGTGAGCCAGGTCAACTTTTGTTAATGCAAGTTCGGATAGCGCTGGGATTTTCGGAATATCTGTATATTCGTCCTCAATTTTTAATGCTTTTCCCGCCACTTGGCTCCAAATTCGGTTGGGAATGTAGTTTTCGATCTCTTTTCCGGCAGTAACCCAAGCGAATCCGCCCTGATCTTTGACTTGCCGAATAATCTCTTTCTTGGTCGCGTTCAGTCTCATATTCGGTCGTCTCTGTCTGCCGGTTTTCGTTCTCGATGCCTTTGGGCGTCGGTCGCTATCGATAACAACGGCCATGTTTCGGTTCACAGCTAGCATAGCAACTTTCTTAGGAAGCTCTTCAGGTGGAAGAGCATCAAAATGCTTCAACACTTTTCCACCATAAAACATGAAAGTGTAGTGTACGCCCTCTCGGAGTTCTCCGTGCGAAACAATTTCGATCCACTTTTTGATGTAGATGCGGTCAGAAGGTCCTTCAATCCAGATAATACCATTAGCTTGTAGGATGTCTGAGCCGCGAACATCTAAATCTTGCAAAATGCTGGTTTGTCCGGCGTAGTCGAGGACGTTTGCGCAGATGGTTCTATTTTTCTCCCGTTTCACATGGAGAATGGTTGCATCGTCCCGTTTTGTGGCTAAATCAATGCAGATTGGTGAGTGAGTTGTGATGACTAGGCTAAAGTTTCGTTTTTCCCTTTGCTGTGCCAAAAAGTCAATAAGCCTTCTCAGTAGGGCTGGGTGAAGATTGTTTTCGGGTTCCTCTAGGCAGAATATCAATCTGGCTGCCGAACCCGTTTTCTTGACTTTTGGATACAGGCGCAGAAAGGCAAGGACCAAAAAGACCGTTCTTAGCGAGCTTCCAGACTGCGATAGCCGTATATCTCCCTTTCCTTCCTCCCGAAGGTAAATTTCCCATGTTCCAGAAGCTTCATGTTCTTGGCAAATGATCTCCGAGAATTTACTGTCGCCAAGGTAGATTTCGTTGAGATCTCTTAGCAAATGGACTTCGACCAGTTCTCTAGGGAGGTCTTCGCTATTTATGAAGGCCCTAACGAGATTCGTTAACCCACTGCCATTGGAGTCTAATTCTCTGTTCGTTGCGCGTTTTTCCGGTCGCACATCGCGCTCAGCTCGAATACGAGTGTCCCACAAACCGGAGAAGGGGAAATTGAAGCATCTTTCCAATTTGCTTACTGCAGCGGGAAGGCAGTTTTCAAGATTTCCGTCGGTATCTCTGGGCTTAGCGTGGCGTTCTTGGTCGAAGGCCCAGATGAAGCTATAAGGGGAAAATTTCTCCTTAGCGTAGCGCCAGTGATTGCCGTGAATTTCTCCACCGCTTACTCTTTCTGGAAAAGCCGATTTAAGTCTATTTTCGTCAGGCCGCCCTTTGATCTCAATAAGTGGTGCGGTTCCTGCTCTAGACAATGGCCCTTGGAACATAGGGGTCTCTGGTTTGGTGCATTCTTGCAAAACATCCAGAATGGTTGATTTACCTGAATTATTTTTTCCGATAATGAATGTGATGGGGGCAAAGTGAAAAAATCCGCTCCCGTCGTTGTCGAAACATTTCACTCCCCGAATATTGATAGTTATACCGTTTAAAGGGTGGGTTGGGGTTTTCGTTTCGGTCATCGAGTTTCTCACTTCTCGGCTTGTCGTAGATGGCGGGAAATTTCTTTTCGGGTGAGATTGAGTTTTGTAGAGCCGCAATGCAAGTGGGGTTGTCTAATAGCTAGTTCTGTTGGTTGTCGGATTGACCCATCGATCGAAATGGCGGGTGGTGGCCGCTGGCGTCCTATTTTTGGAATGATTTATCTCTGGCGATCAGGGATTTTCACCGAAACTGAACTGGATATCTCAACATGTCATCTTGAGAGTAAGTCGCTGCAATAAAGTGGATTAGGTTGTGTCCTGCTGCGAGAAACTCCTTTGTTCGATGGGCGGTGAAGGGCGCGGGAAGTTGAGCCTTGTTTCCGTGCGCAACATTATTTCGAAGTTGAGCATAGCCGCGCCGTAACAGTATCTGCCAAGATGTAATTTTCACCTCGTCACTGTCCCACCTAAAGCCGCCGTTTTCCGCTTCTATTAAGAAATGAGGTGCTGTTTCTTTTAGAGTTTGAAACCCGGAGTCCTCAAGGCGAAATTCATCAAACGGATGTATGTCTTCCAAAGATTCACTGACTCGATCCCAATTTACACCTGTAACGACTTTGGTTTTTCCATGCACATGGGCAAAATTCGGGTTTAAATTTATCAAGAAGAACTCAAATTTTGCCGCCATGAGCATGAAGCCTGCTATCTCATCGTCCACGGCACCCTCCTACATTTCGTCATGAGACTAATACTTCAGGTAGTTCTAGGGCAAGCTTCTAGTGCTTTTGGGCGATTCGGCGCTTTGTGAAGCATTTCGGCGTGGTATCCAGGGCGGCCTAGATGGCGCTTGGGAGTTCTACATCGCCAGTTTGTGTGCCCTTCGGAGTGCTGCCGGTTCCGTTTCGGACGGTGGAATACCCTTCCCGGCGCGCGCCGCTGCCAGTTACAAGCACCCGCACCGGTAGGCGTGCCCTGTAGGTTGCGGTGATTTTTTATGGGGGTAGTTTCGTTGTGCGGCATGAACCAATCTTCTCTGTCGCAACGGCTCCTCCCTCGGCGGCGGAGCCGCTAAGTCTGATCGGAGACCATGCGCCAGAGGCGCACAAGGACGGGGTTCCCTGCGCCAAAGGCGGAGGGGTGTCCGCAGTATCGGCGTTCTCGCCCAGTCTCCACGATTCGACCAGGGCAGAGGCGAAGCCGTCCCCGAAGGGGCTGCCCTAGTCAGGTGTCTAAGCAGGGCCTTGAACCACGCGCTTGCCCGCCCGGCCTCCGTGCCGGGTGGGCAGGGATACACACTACTCTTGATGGTATATCCCCCTAGTGGTCCCGAACCCACGACAACGCCGGAAAGCACTTGCGCGGCAGGTTCTGGGTTCGGGGCCACTCCCCCCAACTCGGTGGTTAAGAACCCGCTCTCCCTCGGCGCGGTCTTCCGTAGGCTTAGACAGTCATCCAGCACTCAGCACGGCTTGCCGTTCGACACGTCGCGCGGTGATTTAGATTTTTCTGTTAAAGCGTCATGTAGAGGTCGGTAGCCGCGTTTTCGATTATTGCTTCGGAGCGGTTTCGCCTGCCGTGTGCCGCCGAGTTGGTTTCTGAAACGCCGAGTTTCGGTAACAATATGTTTCAGTCTGTATAAGCCCCTAGTGGTCCCTCGCCGGTTGGGTGGGTTGTCCGGTGCGGCTGTTCGTGCCCTACGCTTGTTCCCAGAACGGGTGTTCTCCGGTGTTTCCAGTGTTTTCAGGGGACGCGGAATCCAAGCGGGAAGGGGCGAGTGTTGAACATGGCAAGATGCATCGGTTTTTCAAAGCGATCCGCACCTGCGCTGCTTTCGCAGCCTCACGTTTCCAGCAGGCTCCACGTCTGCTCGATGGTCCGCAATCGGCCCGATCCAAACGGGGGGGCGTTCTGATGGCTAGGTCAACGGTGGAACAACGCGCGCTGGCTTTGCTCAACACCTTCGAGCGGGCCGGAAAGGCGGTCAGCCGCGTCACGGTCGAAGGCAGGAGGATTGAGCTTGTCCTCGCATCGGAGCAAGATTCCGATGAGTTCGACAGGATCGACATGCGTCATGGCAAAGCGTGAGCTTCCCAAACACGTCTACCGGCAGCGGAACGGGATCTACTTCCAGCGGCGCGGATGGGCGTCGCAGAAATTCCAAAGCGAGTTTGGAACGGCGGAGTTCTGGCGGGAGTATGCCGGCATCCTCTCGCAAAAGGACGCGCCGCGCCGGATCGTCTCACGCAACTTCGGAGCCTTGATTGACGACTATCGGAAGTCGCCCAGGTACAGGAACCTGAAACCCCGAACCGGCTTGGACTACGACAAGCATCTCGACTTCTTCCGCAAGATCATGGGCGAGGCCAACCCGGCCAAGATGCAGCGCAAGGACGTGATCCGGCTTCGCGACTCGAATGCCGAGAAAGCGTATTTCGCAAACTACTCTCTGCGGGTGCTGCGTGTTCTCATGGAGCACTGTGTTGATCTGGGTTGGCGGGCCTCCAATCCGGCGAGAGGTGTGCCCGAGCTTAAGTCCCAGAAGAAAAAGCAGCGCGAGCCTTGGCCAAGCCAGCTTCTGGATGCCTACCGCGCGGCTTGTGCACTGGGCACCCGCGAACGCCTTGTGATGGAGCTTTGCGTCGGAACCGGTCAAAGGATCGGTGACGTTCTCAACATGCGCTGGTCGAACATCGAAGACGGGGCCGTCTGGGTTCGGCAAAGCAAGACCTCGAAGGAACTCTGGGTTCCGATCCTTCCCGAGCTGCAAGCGGCTCTGGACGTCGCCAGCAAGCATTCGGTCTTTATCCTGACCAATGAGCGCGGCGCGAACCGATGGTCCTACAGGGGCGCCTCAGCGGCTGTGAGGAAGGTCAGGGAGCGGATAGGGGCCTTGGACTACGATATCCACAGTTGGCGCTACAACGCGGCCTGTGAGCTTCTGGAGGTGGGCTGCGGCGATGATCTCATTGCAGCGGTCACCGGTCAAAGCGCGGCGATGGTCCAGCACTACACGAAAAAGGTTCGTCAGCGGATAAGGGCCGTACAGGCGCAACAGATGCGAACCGAACAAAAACACTCCTGATCGCGTAGAGATTTGAGTGGTCGGCGCTGGGGGAGAATCCCGGCGTCTTTTTCGTTTCTGCTGACCCTTCCGCAACCTCTGGAACTGCGCCGTCGGCGCGGGCCGTTCGGGGCATCCAAAATCCGCCTTGGAACGTCCTCGATGAGAACAGAACAAAAACAGAATGTTTAGACGAATGTTTAGACGCGCCGAGCGGCGCGCGTCCAAAATCCGCTAAGTCATTGATTTTAAATGGAGGCGAGTACCGGAATCGAACCGGTGTACACGGATTTGCAATCCGCTGCGTCACCACTCCGCCAACTCGCCGCTCCGTCGTGGTTGCAGCCTCTTAGCCGCATCCGGATATCTCTGCAAGGGGGCAATGGAATCGGCCGCGCTGCCCGGGGGCGGGGGATGTCGATGGGGGCCCGACATCATCGCGCCATGGTTTCAAGGGGGGGGCGAAACGGCCCGCATCCGGTCTCGGGAGACACTGCAAGAGCGCATGCGGCGGGAAATCGCGTCTCGGCCCGTTGCCGGGGGGGCGGGGATGTGGCAAAAGCCTGCAAGGGACTGAACAACCGAGTTTAGCAATGACAGACTTTGCCGCCCGCCGCCGGATGATGGTCGATACCCAGATCCGTCCGTCCGATGTAACCAAGTACCCGATCATCGACGCCGTGCTGGCGGTCCCGCGCGAATTGTTCGTGCCCGACGCGCAGCGTGACGTCGCCTATGCGGGTGAGGATCTGGAACTGGGCGGGGGGCGTGTCCTGCTGGAGCCGCGCACGCTGGCCAAGATGCTTGATACGCTCGACATCGGCGCGGACGAGCTGGTGCTGGATGTGGGCTGCGGTTTTGGCTACTCGGCGGCGGTAATGGCGCGTCTGGCGCAGGCCGTGGTCGCCGTCGAACAGGACGAGGCGATGGCCAAAGAGGCCACGGATTTGTTGTCCGAGGTCGGCGCCGACAACGTGATCGTGCACCAGGGGCCGCTGGCCGAGGGCGCGACGGAACACGGGCCCTACGACGTGATACTCGTCGAGGGCGGTGTCGAGGACGTACCGGCCGCGCTGCTTGCACAGCTCAAGGAGGGCGGGCGAATCGCGTGCCTCTTCGTCGATGGCGCGGTGGGCGAGCTGCGGATCGGCTACAAGTCCGACGGCGAAATGTCGTGGCGGTTCGAGTTCAACGCCGCCGCGCCCGTCCTGCCGGGGTTCGAGGCACAACAGGCCTTCGCGCTCTGATCGCGGGGCCGGGAGCGAAAAAACTGAAAACAGACCCCGGCATTCGGGGCATCGGAGACTGGGTCATGAGCAAGGCAGCGTTCAAAGGCATCCTCGGAGCGGTGGTGATCACGGGGGGGCTGGCCCTTGCGGCGCTGACTCCGCGGGCCGCACAGGCCGAGAACATCGTCGACGCCCTGATCGGCGCCTATAACAACAGCGGCCTTCTGGAACAGAACCGCGCCCTGTTGCGGGCCGCGGACGAGGATGTGGCCACTGCGGTGGCGCAATTGCGCCCGGTGATCTCGTGGACCGCAGAGGCGACCCGGACAGTGATCCACGGGACGTCCTCGGGTATCCCATTCAGCAACCCTTCATCGGATCTCTACACTGGCCTGACCATCAGTCAGATCCTTTATGATGGCGGGCAGCGCAAGCTGAGCAAGCAGGCAGCGCAGGAGACCGTTCTGGCCACCCGCCAGCAACTCCTGAACATCGAGCAACAGATCCTGTTCCGCGCCGCCTCGGCCTATCTCAACGTGGTGCTGCAATCGGAAAACGTGCGCCTGCGCCAAAACAACGTGCGCCTGCTGGGCGAGGAACTGCGTGCTGCGCAGGATCGGTTCGACGTGGGCGAGGTGACCCGCACCGACGTCGCCTTGGCGCAGGCCCAGCTTGCGGCGGCGCGGTCGGGGTTGTCCTCGGCGCGCGGGGCGCTGATCAACGCACAGGCCGAATATGCCACCGCCGTGGGCCGCAAGCCTGGGCCGCTGACCGGTCAGCCCCGCCTGCCCAAGGCCGCCGCCTCGCTGGATGCGGCAACGGCAATCGCGGTGCGCAACCATCCCAGCATCCTGGCCGCACAGCACCAGGTGAAGGCCACCGAGCTGGTGGCGCTGAGCGCGGCCAAGACCATGGGGCCGTCGGCCTCGCTCACGGGGTACTACGGTACATCAGATGATGCGGATACCGCGGATCGCTATACCACCGGTTCGGTCTCGCTCACCGTGACGCAGCCGATCTACCAGGGCGGGTCGCTGGCGTCGCAGTACCGCCGGACACTGGCCAACCGGGACGCGGCCAAATCCGGCTTGCTGACCGCGCAGGAGGACGTGGTGCAGGGCGTGGCGAATGCCTTTACCCGCCTTGAAACCGCGCGGGCCAGCCTGATCTCGACGGCAGAACAGGTGCGCGCGGCGCGGGTGGCCTTCGAAGGGGTCCGGGAAGAGGCAAAGCTGGGCGCACGGACCACGCTTGACGTTCTGTCGGCCGAACAGGACCTGCTGGACGCGCAGACCAACCAGATCTCGGCCCGGGCCGAACAGGCGGTCGCGACCTATCAGCTGTTGCAGGCGCAGGGCCTTCTGACCGCCGAGCGGCTGGGCCTTGCAGTGCAGATCTACGACCCCACGCTCTATTACAACCTCGTCAAGACGGCGCCGTCCAAGCTCAGCAAGCGGAGCAAGGATCTCGATCGTGTGCTCAAGGCGCTGGGCAAGAACTGAGAATTCTCGGCTCCCGGTTGTTCGAATCCCGGGCAGGGGGTACACTCCTGTTCGAGGCGAGAGTGGAAAACAAACATGTCTGACCCCGTCACGAATGCACAGATCGAGGACGTCCTGTCCTCGATTCGCCGTCTGGTAAGCGATGATGGCCGGCCGGTCGAGCCTATCGCGCCCCCCAAGGCCACGGCTGAACGACCTTCCGAATCGACCGCGGCCAAGGCGGATCGCCTGGTCCTGACGCCGGCGTTGCGGGTGACCGAGGCGGAAAACACGGCGATGGGCGCAGAAGAGGCGGCGACCCCGCCTTCCGCCCCCACCGTCGCTGCGGGCGCCGATCCGGCCCCCTGGTCCGCCCCGGACGCGACCCTGTTCGCCACCGTGGGCGAGGAGGCCCCGGAGGACGAGGCGGTCGAGACTGGGACCGCTGTCGACGACGATACCGCGGCGGTGAGTGCTGCGCCCTCCGAACCGGCACCCGACCTTGACCCGCCACACCTCGATCTGCCGCTCCTTGACGCGCCCGAGGCGGGCGACGACGCCGTATCAGCAGATGACGCGGCGGACGAGGTTGCTGACGAGACCGGGCAAATGCCCGACGCCGGACCTTGGGCTGCCTTCCCGGACAAGGAGGGGGAATTTGCCGATCAGTCCCCGACGTTCCACTCCACCCGGGCGGAAAACCTGAGCGCCAAGATCGAGGTGCTGGAGGCCGTCATCGGCCGCACCCGAGACCAGTGGGAACCGGACGGCACCAGCGACGACGCCTATGCCGGCACGCCGGTCGAGGGGATCGGTTGGCACGAGGTCGAAGACGACACCGCGCAGGACATCGACGAGGAGTCCGACGATCTGGCCACCGACGAGGCGGTGATCGACGAGGACAGCCTGCGCGAACTGGTGGCCGAGATCGTGCGGCAGGAATTGCAGGGCGCGTTGGGCGAGCGGATCACCCGCAACGTGCGCAAGCTGGTCCGCCGCGAGATCCACCGCGTGCTGGCCGCGCAGGACCTCGACTAGCCCCGCAGCGGGGCGGCCAGACCCAACAGCGCGTCCACGTCCAGATAGGTTTCCAGGTGATCGGCCAGCGCATCCAGCGTGGCCTCGACGCCCGCCTCATAGGCCGCGTCCGACCGGTGCCCCAGCCCGCGCAGGTACGCGGTGCGAAACCCGTCCGAGGCGAACAGCCCGTGCAGGTAGCTGCCCCGCACCCGCCCGTCGGGCGAGGCCGCGCCCTCGATCCGGCCCTCGACCGAAAGCCAGCCGCGTGCCCGATCCGGCCCCTCGGTGCGGCCCAGATGGATCTCGTACCCGGTGACGGGCGCACCGTCCGGCAGGGCGGTCGCCACCCGCGGGCTGACCGTCTTGTCGCCCCGCATCACCGTTTCCACCTCCAGCAGGCCAAGCCCCGGATCGGTGCCTGGCGGCCCCTCCAGCCCGTCGGGATCGGCGATCGACCGGCCCAGCATCTGGTAGCCGCCGCACAGGCCCAGCACATGCCCGCCCCGGCGCAGGTGCGCCTTGAGGTCGATGTCCCAGCCCTGCGCGCGAAAGAACGACAGGTCACCGCGCGTCGACTTGCTGCCGGGGATCAGCACCAGGTCGGCATCTCCGGGCAGGGGGCGGCCCGGCGGCACGATCTCGACCGCGACCGAGGGTTCGGCAGAGAGCGGGTCGAGATCGTCGAAATTCGCCATCCGTGGCAGCTGCGGCACCGCCACCTTGCAGGCGCCGTCCTGGTCCGCCCCGCGCGAGGCGATATCCATCATGTCCTCGGCCGGCAGTCGCCAGGCGTCGTGGAACCACGGCACCACCCCCAGGCAGGGCCAGCCGGTGCGCGCGGCAATATCGTCGCGACCGGCGTCGAACAGGGCAAGATCTCCGCGAAACCGGTTGATCGCGAAACCCGCGATCATGGCTCGGTCGTCGGCGTCCAGCATCGCCTGCGTGCCGACTATCTGGGCGATCACGCCGCCCCGGTCGATATCGCCCACCAGGACAACCGGCACCCCGGCCGCGCGGGCAAAGCCCATGTTGGCAATGTCGCCGCGGCGCAGGTTGGTCTCGGCCGGGCTGCCGGCCCCCTCGATCAGCACAAGGTCGGCGCCGGCGGCGAGGCGATGAAAGCTTTCCAGCACCACGTCCAGCAGCGCCCCCTTGTCGCGCTGATAGCGGGCGGCCTCCTGCGTGCTGCGACGGCGGCCCTGCACCACCAGTTGCGCGCCGGTCTCGCTCTCGGGTTTCAGCAGAACCGGGTTCATGTCGGTGTGCGGCGCGCGTCCCGCCGCACGGGCCTGCAACGCCTGGGCGCGACCGATCTCGCCGCCATCGGCGGTGGCGGCGGCGTTGTTCGACATGTTCTGCGGCTTGAACGGCGCCACCGAGAGCCCGCGCCGCCTGGCCGCGCGGCACAGCCCCGCCACCAACAGCGACTTTCCGACATTGCTGCCGGTGCCCTGGATCATGATCGCGCGGGTCATCTGTGGACCTCCCGTATCGCCGGCCTTGGGGCGGGCGAAAAAAAACGCGCCTCAAGGGGCGCGTTTCTCAGGATGGGGGAAAGCGGTCAGGCGGCCTCGGCCTGCTGGGCGGCGTGGCGACGCTCGCTCTCTTCGCGCGACAGCGCGACCGAGGTGCGCACACCCTTGCCGACAAAGTCCATCAGGCCTTCCACCACGCGTTCGTTCGGGTCGATCCCGGCGCAGCTCAGCACTTCGCGGCCGTCGCGGGACCGCGCCCAACGCGCGATCTGCTCGGGTCCGTTGCCATATTTCTTGTCATCGGCGATGGCGTCGTCGAGGGCGGCCAGTACAACGGCCGCAAAGAGTTTACGGGCACGATTGCCTTGCTCGTTATTGAAGGCAGTGCCGTCAACGAAATCTTTCATCCCGTTTCCTTGTTTTTCTTGCTCTTGCAATTTTTGGCGTGGCGTTGCTTATGACCGATCGAGACTGATTCTGGCACCCCAAAACTGCATGTCTGCAATGCGTCCGGCGCATGGCTTTCTGCGGGTGCAACACGAGATATCGTTGTCTTGCATGGTCCAAGCCCGCCAGATATAGGGTTCGCATTCCGAGCATCAACCTCGTCTCAAGGATTTTATCATGCCCAAGATCAACGGAAACGAGATCCGCCCCGGCAACGTGCTGGAGCATAACGGCGGATTGTGGGCGGCCGTAAAGGTAGACCACGTCAAGCCCGGCAAGGGCGGTGCCTTCGCGCAGGTCGAGATGCGCAACCTGCGCAATGGCTCCAAGCTGAACGAACGCTTCCGCAGCGCCGACAAGGTCGAACGCGTGCGCCTGGAACAGAAGGACATGCAGTTCCTCTACGAAACCGACGGCATGCTGGTGTTCATGGACACCGAGACCTACGACCAGGTCGAACTGCCCTCCGAGATCCTCGGCGACCGTCGCCCGTTCTTGCAGGACGGCATGACCATCGTGGTGGAATTCCACGAGGCCGAGGCGTTGAACGCCACGCTGCCCCAAAAGGTCACCTGCAAGGTGGTCGAGACCGAGCCGGTGGTAAAGGGACAGACCGCCGCCAACAGCTTCAAGCCGGCGATCCTCGACAACGGGGTCAAGGTGATGGTGCCGCCCTTCGTCGGGCAGGACGAGGACATCATCGTCAACACCGAAACCATGGACTACGCCGAACGGGCCTGACCCGCTCGCCGCGTGCGACCCTTTCGCCCACGCAGTCATAGATGCTGCGTGGGCTTATTTTATTTTTTCCTCCGACGGAATATTACCGGCCCTTCGTATGACCTTTATGGCGCATGGCGCGCCCCGCGCGAACAGGGGGCGGCGTCGGGTGCCGGTAATCCGTTTTGGGAATTCAGTTATGACTAGAATCAGATTTGCCCTCTGGGGCATTCTCTCCGTCCTGAGCGCCGCCTGGCTGCTCGCCAACCTGCCAATCCCCGATACCCTGAGCTTCATCGCTGTTCGCAACCTGCTGGTGCAGTACTCCGGGGTGCTGGCGATCGGCGCCATGAGCGCGGCAATGATCCTCGCCACCCGCGCCAAGTGGCTGGAGCCGTGGTTGAACGGCCTCGACAAGTCCTATCGCCTGCACAAGTGGCTGGGCATCACTGCGCTGGTGGTCTCGGTGACCCACTGGATCGCGGCCAAGGGGCCGAAGTGGCTGGTCCAATGGGGGGTGATGGAGCGTCCCAAGCGCGGCGGGCCGCCGGCGGACGCGGCGGAACCGGGCGCGATACAGGCGTTCTTCAACAGCTTGCGCGACACCGCGGAAGGCTTGGGCGAATGGGCCTTTTACGCGGTGATCCTGCTGATCCTGTTGGCGCTGATCAAGCGGTTTCCCTACAAGTATTTCGTCTCTACCCACACGCTGATCGCCGTGGCTTACCTCGTGCTGGTGTTCCACGGCGCCGTTCTGATGAATTTCGACGCCTGGAGCCAGCCGCTCGGCATCGTCACCGCGCTCTTGATGCTCGGCGGTGTGATCTCGGCGGCGCTGGCGCTCAGCCGTCAGATCGGGCGTCGTCACAAGGTAGCGGGCCGGATCGAGGCGGTTCGTAGCTTCCCCTCGATGCGCATCACCGAGGTCGAGGTCAAGCTGGACGCGGGCTGGGCGGGGCATGACGCGGGCCAGTTCGCCTTCGTCACCTTTGACCGCAGCGAGGGCAAACACCCCTTTACCATCGCCTCGGCCTGGGATCCGGCGACCCGGTGCATCACCTTCATCACCAAGGCACTGGGCGATTACACCCGCTTCCTGCCCGAACAACTCATGGTGGGCGGCGCGGCCACGGTCGAGGGGCCCTATGGCCGCTTTACCTTCGATGACGACAAGCCGCGTCAGATCTGGATTGGCGGCGGCATCGGCATCACCCCGTTCATCGCCCGGATGAAGCAACTGGCAATATCGCCCGGGACCAAGCAGATCGACCTGATCCACAGCGTACCGGAGATCGCGCCCGAGGCGCTGGAACTGCTCAAGGCGGATGCCGAGGCGGCGGGGGTCACCCTGCACCTGATGATAGACAGCCGCGACGGGGCATTGACCGGCGACCGGCTGCGCCAGATGGTGCCGGATTGGACATCTGCCAGCGTCTGGTTCTGCGGCCCGGCCGGGTTCGGTCAGGCCATGCGAGGGGATCTGGTGGCCCACGGCCTTGCCGCCGGGGATTTCCATCAGGAGCTGTTCAACATGCGCTGAACCCGGCGCAGAATGAGCCTTCACAATGGCAAGGGGGTCGGCGCGCGGGCGCCGGCCCCTTTTTCTGTCCGGCGCTCGTCCAAGGCCCGCTAGCGCGGCGGTTCCGCAGGGCCGGGCTCAGTCCAGGCGCAGCCGCGCCGCGCCGGCGGTCATCTCGCCCTTGGCCCGGTCGAGACGCAGATAGGCGATGCCATGCCCGCCCGACTGGGTGAACAGCGTACCGGCGGGCTTGCCATCGGCCAGGATCTCGGTGCCCACCGGCGCGGCGCCCTTGACCTGCACGCGGCGCAAACCCTTGCGCAGCTCGGTCTTGTGCTTCATCCGCGCGGTGACCTCCTGACCGACATAGCAGCCCTTGCGGAAATCGACGCCGTTCAGCGCCTCGAACCCGGATTCGAGGATATAGCTGTCGGGCGTCAGCTCGATCCCGGTCTCGGGGATGCAATGGGCGACCCGGATCGCGTCCCAGTCGGTGCCGTCGTCGCCTTCGGGCGCGGCGGTATAGGCGCGCCAGCCCATCTCCGGGTGACGCGGGTCGGGCAGGGCGCCCTCGGGCGCCGGTCCGGTGCCGCGCTGCAGCTGCAACCCGCTGGGTGCAATCGTGACCTTGGCGCGCAGCTTGTACATGGTCAGCCGCCTGATCAGGTCATCGGCCAGCCCCTCGGCCACGTCGAGCAACACGCCGTCGCCGTCGCGGGCGAGGAAGAAGTCGGCGATATACTTGCCCTGCGGCGTCAGCAGCGCGGCATAGACCAGCCCCTGTTCGAGCTTGGCCGTGTCATTGGTGATCAGCCCCTGGAGGAACTCTTCGGTATCCGGCCCGGTCAGGCGGAGAATGCGGCGCGCGGTCATGTCGGGCTCCTTGCTGTCCTTCGCGGTTGATATAGGAAATGCGGCCGGTTTGAACAGGGAAAGCCGCGCGTGCCGCGCGCCTCTCCCGGAGTCGTCTCGGTCAGAAGAAGAGCGGGCAAAACGCCCGTTTGCACCGATTGTCAGCCGGCAATCCGGTGCAGGACCCGGCGCAGCCAACCCTGGCGCTGCGGCTGCTCGCTGGCCGGGGCGGTGGCGGGCAACGGGCGGCCCTGGGCATCGACCAGCATCTTGCCGTCCTGGAATTGCAGCCGGTAGAGGTCGGCATAGATGCCGCCGCGTTCCAGCAGCTCCTCGTGCGTGCCCTCGTCCACCGCGGCGCCGCGATCCATCACCACGATCTTGTCGGCGTTGCGGATGGTCGAGAGCCGGTGCGCGATCACCAGCGTGGTGCGCCCGCCCGACAGCCGGTCGAGCGCGGATTGCACCACCTTTTCCGATTGCGCGTCCAGCGCGCTGGTGGCCTCGTCCAGCAGCAGGATCGGCGTGTCACGCAGCAGCGCCCGCGCGATCACCACCCGCTGCCGCTGCCCACCCGAAAGCGCCGAGCCGCGCGGCCCGACGCGGGTGTCGAGCCCGTCGGAGAGCTTGGGCAGGAAGTCCGAGACATGGGCCGCCTCCAGCACCTTTTGCAAGGCCGCGTCGCTCACGTCGGTGCGGTCCAGCAGGATATTTTCGCGCAGGGTCTCGTCGAACAGCAGCGCATCCTGGCTGACCACCGAGAACAGCCCGCGCAGCGCGGCCAGGTCCATGTCGCGCACGTCGACGCCGCCGACCGCGACGCGGCCCTCCTGCGGGTCGACCAGCCGGGTCAGCAGGTTGTAGATGGTCGATTTGCCCGCCCCCGAGGCGCCGACCAACGCGGTGGTCTTGCCGGCCTCGGCCCGCAGGGTCAGCCCGCGCAGCGCTGGTGCGGTGCCATAGCTGAGGGTGACATCCTCCAGCACGATTTCCGGCAGGCCCTCGGGCGCCGGCACCGGTTTGGCGGGCGAGGTCAGCCGGATCGGGGCGTCCATCAGCTCCTTGATCCGTTCGATCGCGGCGGCGGCCACCTGCCACAGCCCGCTGATCGAGCCGAGCCGGCGCACCGGTTCGAAGGTCAGGCCCATGGCGGTGAAAAAGCTCATGAACTGGCCGACGGTCTTTTCGCCCGAGACGATCTCGCTGCCGCCATAGATCAGCACCGCCATGAAGCCGACCCCGGCCATCACGTCGATCAGCGCCGGGATCGCCGAGGTGCCGAAGGCGGCCCGGATCTCGGATCGTACGAAATGCCCGGTCTTTTCCCCGTATTGGCGATGCTGGTAGTCCTCCAGCCCGTTCAGTTTGATCGGAACGATACCGTGAAAGATCTCGTCCAGCCGGGTCGAGAGCCCGGCGCCGAGATCGCGCGCGCTGCGCGCCTGGGTGCGCACGAACCGCTGGATCAACGCCACCGGCAGGAACAGCACCGGCACCCCGATCAGGGTGATCGCGGTCCAGCGCCAGTCGACGCTGATCGCCACCGTCATCAGCGCAACCAGCGAGATCGCGTCGCGCCCGGCGCCGGTGATCACTGCGCGCCAGACGTCGTTGATCGCGTTCACATCCGTTTGCACCCGCTGAATCAGGAACCCCGGCGGATGCGCCTGGTGAAAGGCGCCGTCCTGGCGCATGGCGCGGGCCAGCAGATCCAGCCGCAGCGCGGCGGCGGTGCGTTGCGAGATACGGGTCAGCACCACCTGCTGGCTCACCGCCGAGACCGCGCGCAGGGTAAAGATGCCCATCACCGCCAGCGCCACCCAGGTGATCGCGCCGGTGTCGCCGCCGACGAAGATGTCGTCGAACATCGGCTGCATCATGTAGCTGAGCGCCCCCAGCATCGAGCCTTCGAGCGTCATGAACAGCAGCGCTACCAGCAGCCAGCCGACGTGCCGGTGCAGGTAGTTGCGCCACAACCAGATCAGCAGCGTCGAACTCTTGGCGCCTTTGGGGCTGTCGCTCATGCGGGTGTCTTTCCTTGCCGGAACCGGGTCTGGATTACCTCGGGATCGTATTCGGTCGCGATCCATTCCTCAAAGGAAATGGGCGATTTTCCGCTGCGGGCCTCGTAGCAGTCCAGGATGTAATCGAGGATGCCGACCTTGGAATTGCGGATGTGAAAGAACCGCCAGGACAACATCTTGCGCGCCTCGGTCACCGGCCGGCCCTCGATCACCAGAAGATAGATCGCCGAGGCGAATCCGGCCCGGTCGGCGCCTGACTTGCAATGCATGACAAAGGGCTTCTCGATCTTACGGAATACCGCGATCAGGTGCTGGATCTCGGCGCGCGAGGCGGCGGCGCGGGCGTGCAAGGTGGCATTGACCAGGGTCAGGCCCAGCGCCTCGCAACTGGCCTTCTCGGTCATGTAATGGGCCGAGACACTGGCGCCGCGCAGGTTGAGGACGGTGTGGATGCCCCGCGCGGGCATCTGTTCAAAGCGCTCGTGCGTTGGGTGGTTGGAGCGAAAGACGCCCGGTGCGATCTCGCGCTCGTTGGTCCAGATGCCACGCAGGATGGCATGATCGAAGTAGCGGTTGTAGATCCGCGCGCGCTGTTCGTTCCCGGGAATCGTCGGATCCACGTTGAAATGGGCGCGCACATCCCGTTCGAGCTGTCGTATCCGGTCGGCAAGACCCATTGACGCTTCCTTCGATGCCTGTCCGGGCAGCACCCGGGAAATCGAGCCTATCTAGGATGCGGGGTCGGGCGTGACAAGGCCGTGGTTCCGATTGACGCCGCCGGCGAGCGGGATAGTGTGCGTCGGACCAGTTTCAGGACAAGACCATGACAGAGACGTTGAGCGTTGCGCAGGGGCGCGAATACCTTGCGATTCCGGGGCCGTCGGTGATGCCGGACGTGGTGCTGCAGGCGATGCACCGGCCGGCGCCGAATATCTACGAGGGTGCGCTGATCGACCTGACCGCCGGCCTGATCCCGGATCTCAAGCGGGTGGCGCGAACCGAGCACAACGCGGCGATCTACATCTGCAACGGTCACGGCGCCTGGGAGGCGGCCCTGTCCAACGTCGTGGCACCGGGCGAGACGGTGCTGGTGCCCGCCACCGGCCGGTTCGGCCACGGCTGGGCCGACATGGCGCAGGGATTGGGGATCGAAGCGCAGATCCTCGATTTCGGGAAATCCACCCCCTGGGACATGGATCGCATCGCCGAGGCGCTGCGTGCCGACACCGGCCACCGGATCAAGGCGGTTCTGGGGGTGCATGTGGATACCTCCAGTTCGGTCCGCAACGACGTCGCCGGCTTGCGGGCGGTGCTGGACGCGGTCGGGCATCCGGCGCTGTTGATGGTCGATTGTATCGCCTCGATGGCCTGTGACCGGTTCGAAATGGATGCCTGGGGCGTCGACGTCGCGGTCACGGGCAGTCAGAAGGGCCTGATGGTGCCGCCCGGCCTGGGGTTCGTCTTTTTCAATGACAAGGCGGCGGCGGTGCGCGCGCAGATGCCGCGCGTCAGCCGCTACTGGGACTGGGTGCCGCGCGCCGATCCTGAGCTGTTCTTCCAGTATTTCGGCGGCACCGCGCCGACCCATCACCTTTATGGTCTGCGCGCGGCGCTGGATCTGATCCACGACGAGGGGATCGAGCATGTCTGGGACCGCCACGCGCGGCTGGCGCGGGCGATCTGGACCGCCTGCGAGGCCTGGGGGCAGGACGGCGGGCCGCTGACGCTCAACGTCGCCGACCGCGCGCATCGCTCGCACGCGGTCACCGCGCTGCGCATCGGCGCGCCGCATGGCTCGGCGCTGCGCGACTGGGTGTCTCGGAACATCGGGCTGACGCTGGGGATCGGGCTGGGCATGGCCGAGCCGGGCGACCCGGCCTGGCACGGGTTTTTCCGCATCGGCCACATGGGACATGTGAACGGCCACATGGTGCTGGGCATGCTGGCCGGGATCGAGGCCGGGCTGATCGCGCTGGACATCCCGCATGGGCAGGGTGCGGTCGAGGCCGCCGCAGCGGTGATCGCCAAGGGCTAGGCTCCCCGGCGCGGGCGCCGGGGCCCGGGGGATCAGGCCGGTTTGTCGGCCAGCCCCTTGCACCAGGCTTCCATTTCCCGGGTCGCGATCTCCATCGGCGGCTCGAGGAAGGTCACGTGAAAATGATCGCCCATGTCGGCCACGCCGATCGAGCGCGGGCGCACCGCCAGCACATGCGGGTTGGGCAGCGCCACGCCAAAGCAGAACACGATGTTGCGGGCGTCCTTCACCGCCTCGGCGATGGTACCCCCGATGGCGGTGGTGTGGGCGAAGTGATCGAAGGTGGCGATATAGGCCACCTTGGGGTGGGCGTCGATCCGGGCCTTGAGCGCCGCGATCACCGCGTCGGTGCTGGCGCAGCTGGTTTCGGATTTCGGGATCTCCAGGTCGAAGACCGGGTATTTTTCCATCAGGAGCGATTGTTTCATGCGTCTCATCCTTCATGACATCGGCCCGTGACGGGGCGCAGGCCGGCAGGATATAGAGATGCATTTGATATGCAGGATTTGCGATGCGTCAGCTTGCCTCGGGGGCGGCAGTCCGCCGGGACGCCGCCCCGGACACGGTTGCGGGTTCAGCCCCGGGCGCGATCCAGCGCAACAGGTAGTGCGGCCGCAAAGGCATTGAGATCCTCGGGGCGGCCGCAGCTGACGCGGATGCAGCGGTTTTGCGGCGCGGCGAAGGGCATGCGCACGAACACCCCCTGATCGACCAGTGCGTCGAGTACCGCCTTGGCAAAGGGGCCATCACCGCCGCAATCCACCGCGACGAAATTGGTCGCCGAGGGCAGGGTGGTCAGCCCGTTGTCGCGGGCGATGGCGGCGATCCGGTCGCGTGCGGTGGCGACCTGCGCCTGGACATGCGCCAGCCAGTCCTGGTCGCGCAGCGCGGCCAGCGCGCCGGCCTGGGCAAAGCGGTTCATGCCGAAATGATTGCGCACCTTGTTGAAGGCGGAAATCAGCCCCGGCGCGGCGATGGCATAGCCGACCCGCGCCCCGGCCATGCCGTAGGCCTTGGAAAAGGTGCGCATGCGGATCACCCGCGGATCATCGGCGCCAACGGGCGCCGCCGTGCCCTCGGGGGCAAATTCGACATAGGC
Organism: Aquicoccus sp. SU-CL01552; assembly: GCF_040365005.1. Classification (NCBI taxonomy): domain Bacteria; kingdom Pseudomonadati; phylum Pseudomonadota; class Alphaproteobacteria; order Rhodobacterales; family Paracoccaceae; genus Aquicoccus; species Aquicoccus sp. SU-CL01552. The sequence continues at coordinate 57,950 of NZ_BAABWV010000005.1, forward strand.
CTCGTCCAGCACCAGCAGCGTGCCCTCGGGCAGGGTTTCCAGCGCGTCGGCGATTGCCTGCCCCGAATGCCAGCTGCCCATCGGGTTGTCGGGATTGGCAAGGTAGACCAGCTTGGCGCCGACCTCCGCCGCCTTGGCAAAGAGCGTGGCGGGATCCTCGCGATCCTCGACGTAGTCGACCTTGTGCAGCACCCCGCCAAAACCGGCGACATGGTAGTTGAAGGTGGGATAGGCCCCCTCGGAGGTGACCACCGCATCGCCCTCGGCCACCAGCAGCCGCACCAGGTATCCCAACAGACCGTCGATCCCCTCGCCGACGACGAAGTGTTCGGGCCCGACGCCGTGATGGGCGGCCAGCGCCGTGCGCAGATCGTGGCTTTCGGCGTCGCCGTATTTCCAGATCTCTGCCGTCTCGGCCTGCATCGCCGCGATCGCCTTGGGCGAGGGGCCGAACAGGCTCTCGTTTGCGCCCAAACGTGCGGCGAAGGGGGTGCCGCGGGCGCGCTCCTGGGTTTCGGGGCCGACGAAGGGCACCGAAGCGGGCAGGGATTGGACAAGCGGGGTGTAGCGTGGATCGGTCATGGCGCGCAGATAAGCCGGGATTGCCCGCCACGGCAAGGGGCAGGTGCCCCCACGTCCCGGTGGATTTCCCGGCGCCGCGCGGGCAGGATCGGCCCCGGCAGCAACAGGAGGAAGTGCCATGGCGCGCGTATCGGTGGAGTACAAGGATCACATCGCACGGGTCACCCTGACCCGGGGCGACAAGATGAACGCGCTGGATGACGCGATGGTCGAGGCGATCCTGGCCGCAGGCGCCGAGGTGGCGGCCTCGGACGCGCGCGCGGTGGTGCTCTCGGGTGAGGGCAAGAGTTTCTGCGCCGGGCTCGACATGGCCAGTTTCGCCAAGATGGGCAGCGTCGATCCCGAGCAATGGCTGATGGAGCGCAGCCACCACGACGCCAACCGCATGCAGGAGATCGGCCTGATCTGGCGGCGGGTGCCGGTGCCGGTGATCGCGGCGGTGCAGGGGGCGGTCTATGGCGGCGGGCTGCAACTGGCGCTGGGCGCGGACATCCGGATCGCTGCGCCCGACGCCAAGCTGGCGGTGATGGAGATGAAATGGGGGCTGGTGCCCGACATGGGCGGCATGGCGTTGCTGCCGCAACTGGTGCGCTCGGACGTCCTGCGCCAACTCACCTATACCGCGCGGCCGATCCCGGCGGCGCAGGCCGAGGCCTGGGGGCTGGTGACGCAGGTCAAGGAGGATCCGCTGGCCGCGGCGCTGGCGCTGGCCGAGGAAATCGCCGAACAGAGCCCGAGTGCGATCCGCGCCGCCAAGCGGTTGATCGGGGTGGCCGAGACCGCCGATCGGGCCGAGGTTCTGCTGGCGGAATCGCGGGAACAGGTCAAGCTGATCGGCAAGCCCGAGCAGATGGAGGTGATCGCCGCGCGGATGCAGGGGCGCAAGCCGGAGTTCAAATAGGCGCGACGCATTCATCGGGCCCGCGGATCAAGGGCGGTGATCCGGGGGGCGGATCGGCAAAAGAAACGGGGCCGGAGGTGTGCAACCCTCCGGCCCCGGCCTGTTTCTGCGGAACGGGTCGGTCTATTCCAGTTCGGACAGCCGGGCCAGCGCCTCCTTGATGCGGGCCTCTTCCTCTTCCCGGGCGGCAAGGTTGGCGCGGGTTTCCTCGACCACCTCAGCGGGGGCGGAATCCGCGAACTTGGGGTTGTTCAGCCGGCCGCGCAGCCCCCCCAGCTCCTTGCCGAGCTTGGTCAGGGTTTTCTCCAGCCGCGCCTTTTCCTCGGCGATGTCGATGATACCGGCCAGCGGCAGGCCGAAGGTGGCCCCCTCGACCGGGATCGTCACCGTGCCCTTGGGCAGGCTGTCGGCCGCTGTCAGCCCCTCGATCCGCGCCAGCCGCTTGATCAGCATCTCGTTGCGGTCCCAGGCGGCCTGGCCGGGGGCGTCGATCTCGCTCACCAGCATCGGCACATGGAGCCCTGCGGGCACATGCATCTGGGCCCGGGCCGAGCGCACCGCCTCGATCAGGCCGATCACCCAGTTCATCTCGTGGTCGGCGGCCGCATCGACCAGGTCGGCGGCGCTGTACTCGGGCCAATCGGCGTGCACCAGCGGTTTCGCACGGGTGCCGGACAGCGCCCAGAGTTCTTCGGTGATGAAGGGCATGATCGGGTGCAGCAGGATCAGGCACTGGTCCAGAACCCATTTCATCACCGCCTGTGTCTCGGCCTGCGCGGCGGCGTCCTCGCCCTGTAGCAGCGGCTTGGAGAACTCCACGTACCAGTCGCAGACCTTGCCCCAGACAAAGGAATAGAGCGCCTTTGCCGCGTCGTTGAAGCGGAAGGTCGCAAGCGCCGCGTCCACCTCTTCGCGGACCTTGGCGGTCTCGCCGATGATCCACTTGTTGAGCGTCTGCTCGGGGGCGGGAAGGCCGGTGACCTCGGTCTCGAACACGCCGTTCATCTCGGCGAAGCGGGCAAAGTTCCACAGCTTGGTGCCGAAATTGCGATAGCCGGCGATGCGCTGCATATCCAGCTTGAGCACCCCACCGAGCGAGGCCATCGCGGCATTGGTAAAGCGCAGCGCGTCGGCGCCGTATTCGTCGATGATCTCCAGCGGGTCGACCACGTTGCCGACCGACTTGGACATCTTCTTGCCCTTGGCGTCGCGCACCAGCCCGTGCAGGTAAACGGTCTTGAACGGGATCTCGTCGACCACGGCAAGCTGCATCATGATCATCCGGGCGACCCAGAAAAACAGGATGTCCTGCCCGGTGACCAGCACGTCGGTGGGGAAATAGCGGTCCAGTTCCGGCGTCTGTTCCGGCCAGCCCAGCGTGCCGATCGGCCAGAGGCCGGAGGAGAACCAGGTGTCCAGCACGTCCGGATCCTGCCAGACCGGGTAGACCAGCTTGGTCGGGTCCTGGTCGATCTCGTATTGCGCCAGCGCCTTGGCAAAGGTCTCGATCGCCGCCTGCCGGTCGGCGACCTCGACGATGCGGGCATCGGCCAGCGGATGCGGGGTGTCGGCCAGTTCATCGCGGAAGGCGGGCTGTACCCCGTCGAAATCGGCGGCGCAGTGGTGGACGTCGCCCATGTGGACCATGCCGTTCAGCAGCAGCCGGCCCATCTCGACCAGGTCGATGGTGCCGTCGCCCTCGTCGTCGCGGAAATCCGGCGCCGACAGGTCGAGCCCGTACCAGACCGGGATCTGGTGGCCCCACCACAGCTGGCGCGAGATGCACCAGGGCTCGATGTTTTCCAACCAGTGGAAATAGGTCTTTTCGCCGCTCTCGGGCTGGATCGTGATATCGCCCTTGCGCACCGCGTCCAGTGCCGGGCCGACGATCTTGTCGGTGTCGACGAACCACTGGTCGGTCAGCATCGGTTCGATCACCACCTTGGAGCGGTCGCCGAAGGGCTGCATGATCGGCTTGTTCTCGACCAGCGGCACGGCGACCATCGTCTCGTTGCCGTCCTCGTCCGTTTGCACCTCGGGGATCATCACCGCCAGACCTTCTTCGGTGATCTGGGCCACCACCCGCTTGCGGGCCTCGAACCGGTCCAGCCCGCGCAGCTCGTCGGGGACCAGGTTCAGGGTGTCGACCTCCATCTCGGTAAAGCCGGCACCGTTGGCGATCTCCTGCGCGCGGGTGGCGCAATCGGCATAGGACAGCCCGTCGTCGCGCATCGCGCCCTTGGTGTCCATCAGCCGGTACATCGGGATGTTGCCGCGCTTGGCCACCTGGTAGTCGTTGAAATCATGCGCGCCGGTGATCTTGACCGCGCCCGAGCCGAAATCGGGATCGGGGTATTCGTCGGTGATGATCGGGATCAGGCGGCGGTGTTCCTTGGGGCCGACCGGGATCTCGCAAAGCTTGCCGACGATGGGGGCATAGCGGTCGTCCGAGGGGTGCACCGCCACCGCGCCGTCGCCGAGCATGGTCTCGGGGCGTGTCGTGGCGATGGAGATATAGTCGCGCTCTTCCTCCAGCACGACGTTGCCGTCCTCGTCCTTCTCGACATAGGTATAGGTCTGCCCGCCTGCCAGCGGGTACTTGAAGTGCCACATGTGGCCCGCGACCTCGATATTCTCGACCTCAAGGTCGGAGATCGCGGTCTCGAAATGCGGATCCCAGTTCACCAGCCGCTTGCCGCGATAGATCAGCCCCTTGTCGTACATGTCGACAAAGACCTTGATCACCGCGTCATGGAAATTGCCTTCTTCGCCCTCGGGCGCGCCGGGGGCGCCGGACATGGTGAAGGCGTTGCGCGACCAGTCGCAGGAAGCGCCGAGGCGCTTCAACTGGTTGATGATGGTGCCGCCCGACTGCTGTTTCCACTCCCAGACCTTCTGGGTAAAAGCTTCACGCCCCAGGTCGCGGCGGCCGGGTTGTTCGGTCTTGGCTAGCTCCCGCTCCACCACCATCTGGGTGGCGATGCCGGCGTGGTCCTGGCCGGGCTGCCACAGGGTGTCGAAACCGCGCATCCGATGCCAGCGCACCAGGATGTCCTGCAGCGTGTTGTTGAAGGCATGGCCGATGTGCAGGTTGCCGGTGACGTTCGGCGGCGGGATCATGATGCAGAAGGTTTCCGCGCGGCGGGCATTGGCGCCCGCAGTGAAACATCCGGCCTCTTCCCAGGCCCGGTACAAACGATCCTCGGCCTCGGCCGCGTTGAAGGTCTTTTCCATCGCCATGCTGCTGGTCCCTTTCTGGTCGCTGGATCATCTATCGAAGCTGAGGGCGAAGGGGAAGGCGGCCGGGCGGATTTCTTGCCCCGCGCCCCGGTGGAAAGCATGTGACAAAGAGAGATGGGACCGTCCCCTTGGGGCAGAACTGGCTGTTCCGCTGAATGAGGGGGCGCTGATCCCTGGCGGCAACGCGCCGCCGGTGTCAGGGCGCGCGATCCAGCTTGGTCGACAGGTGGATCAGGCTTTCCGAGCTTTTCACCCCCCGGGCCTCGCCGATCCGGTCCAGCGTGTCATCCAGCTCGGCGGTGGTTGCGGCGGCGACCTGTACCAGCAGGTCGAACCGACCCGAGGTGGTATGGACCACCTCGACACCCGGCAGGCTCTTCAGCCGGGCCAGAACGGCCGGGCCGCTGCGCGGTTCGATCGAGACCAGCACCGTGGCCCGTAGCGGCGGCGCGGTGGCGGCGCTGCTGCGCAGGGTATAGCCCGCGATCACGCCGGATTTCTCCATCCTTTCGATCCGCGCCTGCACGGTGGTCCGCGCCAACCCCAGCCGCCGCGCCAGATCGGTCACCGGCGCGCGGGCATTCTCACGCAGCAGGCGCAGCAACTTCTGATCTGTTTCGTCGGTTTGCATATTTTTCTCGGCATTATGACGAAAATTTCCAGCAATATTATCAAGGTGACACGCGAAATCGACCGAAATCCGCGCGAGTCTGGAAAGAAACGCATGAGGTATGAGATGCAGCAACTTTCCGCCCCCTGGCCCGATCCGGCCACCTACCTGGCCCGGATGCGCCCCGATGCGCCGGTCCTGTTCCTGTCTCCGGCCATGCTTCAGGCCACCGCGCGGCGGTTCCGCGATGGATTTCCCGGGCTGGTGACCTATGCGGTCAAGGCCAACGACCGGGCCGAGGTTCTGGCCAACCTCGACACTGCCGGGCTGGCCGCCTTCGATGTCGCCTCTCCTGCCGAGATGCGGGCGGTTCGGGCGATCAACCCCGCCGCCGTGCTGCATTACAACAACCCGGTGCGCAGCGAGGCCGAGGTCGCGGCGGGCATCGACATGGGCGCGGCAAGCTGGTCGGTGGATGACAGCAGCGAGTTGGACAAGCTTGCAAAGGTGCCGCGCGGGGCCGAGATCGCGGTGCGCTTTGCCCTGCCGGTCACCGGCGCGGCCTATGATTTCGGGGACAAGTTCGGCGCGGAACCGGAGCGGGCGGCAGAGCTGCTGCAGCGCGTGGCCGAGGGCGGCTGGCGTCCGGCGCTGTGTTTCCATCCCGGGACCCAATGCGAGGATGCCGGGGCCTGGGAAAGCTATATCGCGGCGGCGGCGCAGATCGCCGCGCGGGCCGGGGTGCGCATCGCCCGGCTGAATGTCGGCGGCGGGTTCGCCGCCCATCGGACCGGCGCCGCCCCGGACCTCGAGTCGGTGTTTGCCAGGATCAAGGCGGCGACGACGTGCGCCTTTGGACCGGAGGCGCCGGCGCTGGTCTGCGAACCGGGCCGCGCGATGGCGTCGGAGGCCTTTACCCTGGCCGCGCGGATCAAGGGGATGCGGCAGCAGGGCGAGACGGTCTTTCTCAACGACGGTATCTATGGCGGGCTGATCGATCTGCGCGACATGGGGCTGACCGGCCGGGTCCGGGTGTTGGCCCCCGATGGCACGCCCCGTCAGGACGCCGCGCGGCCGCGCCGGGTCTTCGGACCCACCTGCGACAGCCTCGACCGGCTGCCCGACGGGCTGGCGCTGCCCGCCGACTGTGCGCCGGGCGATTACGTGCTGTTTGCCGGGATGGGGGCCTATTCCGTGGCCATGTCGACCGAATTCAACGGCTACGGACTGCGAGACGTGGTGACGGTGCTGCGCCTGACTGGACATTGCCGGCACGAAAGCTAGGGTCGCGCCGGACACCACAGCTCAGGGGCGCGCAATGGAAAAGTTCGGAAAAAGCCAGTCGGTCACACGGATCGAGGATCTGCGACTGCTGACGGGGCATGGACGCTATGTCGACGACGTCGCGCCGACCGACGCGCTGCATGCCTTCATGTTCCGCTCGCCGGTGGCGCATGGCACGATCACCGAACTGGATCTGTCCGACGCCCGCGCCGCCGAGGGCGTGCACCTGGTGCTGAGCAGTGACGACCTGGAGGCGGCGGGCATCACCGCGAGCATGGCCGGCGTGGTGCTGAAGAATCGCGACGGGACCAAGGCCGCCGATCCGCATCGCCCGGTCCTGGCCAAGGGCAAGGTGCGCCATGTGGGCGAACCTGTGGCGCTGATCGTGGCAGAGACGCTGGCGCAGGCCCGTGATGCGGCCGAGATGATCCTGTTCGAGACCGATGATCTGCCCGCCAAGCTGGATCTGGCCCGTGGCGGCGCCCCGGTGCACGAGGAAGCGCCCGACAACCTGGCGCTGGACTGGGGCCTTGGCGACGAGGCCGCGACCGAGGCCGCCATTGCCGCCGCCGCCCATGTGGTCCGGCTGGAGGTGGCGGACAACCGCATCATCGTCAACGCGATGGAGCCGCGTGGCTGTTTTGCTGACTGGGACGGCAGCCGGTTGCATTTCGCCTTCGGCGGTCAGGGCGTCTGGGCCCTGAAGGGCGAGTTGGCGCGCATGCTCGGCCTCGACAAGGAGGCGGTGCATGTCACCACGCCTGATGTGGGCGGCGGCTTTGGCATGAAGGCCGCCCCTTATCCCGAGTATTTCGCCGTGGCGCAGGCCGCGCGTCTGCTGGGCCGCCCGGTGCGCTGGATGTCTGAGCGGACCGAGGCGATGCTGTCGGACCATGGCGGGCGCGATCTGACCTCGACCGCCGAGCTGGCGTTTGACGCCGATCACAGGATCACCGCCTATCGGGTGACGACGCGCTGCAACCTGGGGGCGTACAACTCCAATTTCGGCCAATTGATCCAGACGCAGCTGTTCTCGCGCGTGCTGATGGGGGTTTACGACGTGCAGACCACCTGGCTGCAGGTCGAGGGCTATTACACCAACACCACCCAGGTCGATGCCTATCGCGGCGCCGGGCGCCCCGAGGCGATCTACGTGCTGGAGCGGGCGATGGACCGCGCCGCGCGCGAGCTGGGCGTCGATCCTGCGGCGTTGCGGCGGAAAAACTTCATCCGGCCCGACCGGTTTCCCTATAAATCGACCACCGGCGAAACCTATGACGTGGGCGCCTTTGACCGGGTCCTGACCCGGGCCGAGGCCGAGGCCGACACCGCCGGCTTTGCCGCCCGTCGCGCGGCGGATGCGGAACGCGGCCTGCTGCGCGGGCAGGGGCTGTGCTATTACATCGAGAGCATTCTTGGCGATCCGACCGAGGGCGCCAAGGTCGAGTTCTGCGCGGACGGCACTGTCAACCTCTATGTCGGGACGCAGTCGAACGGGCAGGGGCATGAAACCGTCTATGCCCAGTTCCTTGCCGATCAGACCGGCATCCCCGCCGGGTGCATCCATGTCGTCCAGGGCGACAGCGACCTGATCAAGCAGGGTGGCGGAACCGGCGGCTCGCGCTCGGTCACCACGCAAAGCACCGCGACACTGGCCACGGTCGATGCGATGATCGCCGCCTTCACCCCCTATCTGGCCGACAAGATGGGGGTCGAGGCGGGCGCGGTGACGTTCGACGACGAGACCTTCCGTGCGCCGGGCTCGAACCTGACGCCGACCCTGCTGGAGGCCGCCGAGATGGCCCGCGAAGATGGCCGCGCCGACCTTCTGGTGCATGAGGAACGCGCCCAGCTCGACGGCCGGTCCTATCCCAACGGGGCGCATCTGGCCGAGGTGGTCATCGACCCCGAAACCGGGCAGGTCCGCGTCGATCGCTATACCGTGGTCGACGATTTCGGCAACCTGATCAACCCGATGCTGGCCGAGGGGCAGGTGCATGGCGGGGTGGTCCAGGGGCTGGGCCAGGCGCTGACCGAACAGGTGGTCTACGACGAGGACGGCCAACTCCTCACGGCGTCGTTCATGGACTATGCCTTGCCGCGCGCCGCCGATACCCCCATGATCGGATTCACGTCGGAACCGGTGCCCTCCACCGCCAACCTGATGGGCATGAAGGGCTGTGGCGAGGCCGGGACCGTGGGGTCGATGGCGGCGGTCGCCAACGCGGTGCAGGATGCGCTGTGGGATCGCGGCGTGCGGCAGGCAGACATGCCGTTCACGCCGCTGAGAGTGTGGGAACTGTTACGGGATGGTGCTGAGGCAACTGCGTGATCGGATCTTCGGCTGGCTTGCCCGGCCCCTGCAATCGGTCCACTCTGCCGAGACCCGCCACCGTGAGCCGCTGGATCATGTCATCATCCTCGACGGCACCATGTCCTCGCTCGAACCGGGGTACGAGACCCATGCCGGCGTCACCTATCGGCTCTGCCGCGAGATGGGCGCGCCGGTGTCGGTCTATTACGAATCCGGGGTGCAGATGCCGCGATGGCGGGCTGCGCCCGACGTGCTCATGGGGCGCGGGATCAACCGGCAGATCCGCCGCGCCTATGGCTACCTGGCCTCGCGCTATCGCCCGGGTGACCGCATTTTCCTGATGGGCTATTCGCGCGGCGCCTATGCGGTGCGCTCACTGGCCGGGGTGATCGACCGGGTCGGGTTGCTGCGCGCCGACTGCGCCACCGAGCGCAACCTGCGCACGGTCTATCGCCATTACCAGAATGACCCGGACAGCGAATTTTCCAGGACCTTCGCCCGCGCCCATTGCCACGAGGCGGTGGAGATCGAGATGGTCGGCGTCTGGGACACGGTCAAGGCGCTGGGCCTGCGCCTTCCGTTCCTGTGGACCTGGGCCGAGGCGCAGCATTCCTTTCACAGCCACGCCCTGGGGGCGAGCATCCGCAACGGCTTTCACGCGTTGGCGCTGGACGAGACGCGCGAGGTGTTCGCGCCTGAACTCTGGTCTTTCCCGCAGGGTTGGAGCGGTCACGTCGAACAGGTCTGGTTCCGGGGGACGCACGGCGATGTTGGCGGCCAGCTTGGCGGCTACGAGGCGGCGCGGCCACTGGCCAACATTTCGCTGGTGTGGATGCTGGAGCGGGCCGAAACCTGCGGCTTGCCTCTGCCGCCGGGATGGCGGGCGCGGTTCTATACCGACCCGGATGCGCCGTCGGTCGGGACCTGGCGTGGCTGGGGCAAGCTGTTCCTGTTGCGCCGCCGCCGGGTGGTGGGGCAGGACCCCTCCGAACGCCTGCATGAGACCGTGCGAGAGGCCGTCCCCGGCCTCCCATCGCATCAGACCAGCGCGCCGGCCGGCTAGCGGCGATCGGGCCTCAGCCCTTGGGCGGCAGTTGCAGCACGATGCAGGTGGTGGACCCCGTCGCGTAGAGCTTGCCGTCTTCGATACCCCGGATCTCGCCATGGGCGACGCCGGTGGAGCGGCCCACGTGATCGGCGACGCCGATGCAGTCGACCTCGGTTCCCAGCGGGATCGAGCGTAGGATATTAATCTTGTATTCCAAGGTGGTATAGGCCGCGCCCTTGGGCACCATGGTCTGCACCGCGCAGGCCATCGCGCTGTCCAGAAGGGTGCCGTACCAGCCGCCGTGCACCGTGCCCAGCGGGTTGGTGTAATCAAAGGTGGGCGTCCCGCGGAACACCACCCGGCCCTTGTCGACCGAATGCAGGTGATATCCCAACGTCTTTGAGATCGGCGGTGCGGGCAGGGTGCCGTCGCGGATGCCGCGCATGAACTCCTCGCCCGACATGCTGGCCATGTCGGCGGGACCGAGAAGTTCCTCGGGGCCCTTTGCGTAATTCGGTGGTGTCTCTTGGTTCATTCTGCCCTCCTCCATCCTGGCGAAGGGCAGGCTAACAGTCCGCCGGGCGCGGGCAAGCCGTTACGCCACGTTCTCGAGGCTGACCTTGGGCGTGACCCCCAGCGCGTGGCAGACATCGCGGGTCAGTTCGGGGCGGTTGAGCGTGTAGAAGTGCAGCCGGTCGACACCGCCCTCCAGCAGGTCGCTGCACAGCTCGGTGCAGATGGCTGTGGCCAGCAGGTCCTCGCGGCCGTCGCGCACGGCCTTGTCAAAGGCGTCCTCGACCCATTGCGGGATCTTGGTGCCGCAGCTGCGGGCGAAATTGCGGGCGCCTTTCCAGTTTTCGATCGGCAGGATGCCCGGGGTGATCCGTGTTCCGTCGATCCCGGCCTTCTCGCAGGCGTCGCGGAACCGGAAAAAACTTTCGGATTCGAAGAAAAATTGCGTCAGCGCCTCGTCGGCCCCGGCGTCGAGCTTGCGCTTGAGCCAGTCGATATCAGCCTGTGCGCTGGCCGCCTCGGGGTGCACGTCGGGGTAGGCGCCGACGCGGATCGAGAATTTCCCGGTCGCCGCCAGCGCCTCGATCAGCTCGACCGAATTGGCAAATCCGCCGGGGTAGGGGGTGAACTTGCCCTCACCCTTGGGCGGGTCGCCGCGCAGCGCGACGATCTCGGTTACGCCGGCCTTGGCAAAACCATCAGCGATTTCAAGGGTTTCCTCTTTGGTGGCATTCACGCAGGTCAGATGCGCGGCAACCTTGAGGCCCGAGGATTTGTGCAGCGTCGCCACCGCGTCGCGGGTCAGGTCCCGCGTGGTGCCGCCGGCGCCATAGGTGACCGAGACGAACCGCGGGTCGAGCGGCGCCAGAACCTGTACCGTATCCCAGAGCCGGAACGAGGCCTGCAAGTTCTGCGGCGGGAAGAATTCGAACGAAACTTCAGGGGCTTTCATCGGTCGCACCATCCTTTGGATTTCGGACCTTGTTGCACATTCGACATTGTGAGACAAACTCATAATTCTCAACAACAACATGAACAAGGCGGTGGGATGCATATTGAATTTCGGCATCTGCGCACGATCAAGGCGATTCACGACTTCGGCGGGCTGGCGCGGGCGGCTGATCAACTGAACATCACGCAAAGCGCTTTAAGCCATCAAATCAAGGGGTTGGAGGATCAAGCTGGAGTGGAGTTGTTCATCCGACGATCGAAACCGATGAAGCTGTCGCCGGCCGGGCTGCGCCTGTTGCGGCTGGCCGAGCAGGTCTTGCCTCAGGTCGAGGCGATGGAGGCCGAGTTCAGCGCGCTGCGCTCGGGCGAGACCGGGCGGATGCATATCGCCATCGAATGCCACGCCTGTTTCGAATGGCTGTTCCCGGTGCTGGAAGCATTCCGCAAGACCTGGCCGGACGTGGATGTGGACATCCGCCCCGGCCTTGCCTTTGACGCGTTGCCGGCGCTGCAAAAGGAAGAGGTCGATCTGGTCGTGTCCTCGGACCCGGAGGATATCGCCGGGGTGGAGTTCGTCGAACTCTTTGATTATGCGCCGGTTTTCGTGGCCGCGTCGCAGCATCCGCTGGCCGCGAAACCCTATGTCGAGGCCGAGGATTTCCGCGATCAGACCCTGATCACCTACCCGGTGGAGCGGTCCCGGCTGGACGTGTTCAGCCAGTTGCTGACCCCCGCCGGGGTCAGTCCCAAGGCGGTGAGACCGGTGGAACTGACGGCGGTAATCCTGCTGTTGGTGGCCTCGAACCGAGGCGTTTCGGTGCTGCCCGACTGGGTGGTGCGCGAGGTGAAATACAGCTCGGATTACGTCACCCGGCCGTTGACCAAGGACGGCATCACCCGGCGGCTTTACGCCGCAGTGCGCAGGGACGACCGGGAAAAACCCTTTGTGCGGGAGCTGATCTCGCTGGCCCGGCAAGAGGCGCGGCGGCTGCAGTCCGCCTGAGGATAAGTACGTTTTCAGGTCCGGATTGTACAAATTCGGGTGGGCGAATTGCCGCGAAAAACCCGGTTCGGGGAGTTTTCCGAGCGAATTGTACAAACCGGGTCAAGGTCGCCTGTTGCCGGTTCGGCGCGCGTTGCACCATGTGCGGGCGTTGCGGACCGGCTGCCGCCCGACCTTGCGGCCGGGCGGGGTGATGGGGGGCTGTCTGACCCCGGGTCAGGCCCGGGGTGACAGGGGGCGGGTGCCCTCAGATCAGCTTGACGATCTGCTTGCCCTTGTTGCCGCCCTTGAGCAGCGCCATGAAGGTTGCCGGCGCGTTTTCCAGCCCCTCGGCGATATCCTCGAGATAGGCGATCTCGCCGCTCATCACTTTCGGCGCGACCTCTTTCAGGAATTGCGGGTAGCGGTCGTAGTGATTGGAGATGATGAAGCCGTTCACCGAGAGGAACTTCACCAGGATGTTGCGCCACAAGCCGGGGGCGGTGAGGCCCTCGTCGCTGGCCCCGGCGCCGAGACCGCCGGCGTTGTACCAGGCGATCATGCCGCAGATCGGGATGCGGCCGTGGTTGTTCATCAGCGGCATCACCGCCTCGAGCACCTTGCCGCCGACGTTCTCGAAATAGATGTCGATGCCGTCGGGGCATTCGCCCTTGAGCGCGGCGCGCAGGTCGCGGGCGCTGTCATAGGCGCGGTGGTCGAGGCAGGCGTCGAAGCCGAAGGTCTCGGTCGCCAGCTTGCACTTCTCGGCACCACCGGCGATGCCGACGGTGCGCAGTCCGGCGAGCCGGGCGACCTGGCCGACCATCGAGCCAACCGGGCCGGTGGCGGCAGCGACGACCAGCGTCTCGCCCGCCTTGGGCTTGCCGTATTCGGTGAGCCCGTGCCAGCCGGTGAAGCCGGGCATGCCGAGTACCCCGAGCGCGGTGGTGATCGGCGCCTGGTTCGGGTCGAGCTTGCGCAGCTGGTTGGCCGGCAGGCAGCCGTGGGTGGCCCAGCCGAGCATGCCGAAGGCGAAATCGCCGGGTTTGAAATGCGGGCTGTTCGAGGCGATCACCTCGCCCACGGCACCGGCCTCCATGGTGCCGCCGATCGGCACCGGGGCGGCATAGGATTTGGCGTCGTCCATGCGCCCACGCATGTAGGGATCGAGCGACATGTAGTGGCTGCGCACCAGAACCTCGCCCTCGCCCGGGGTCGGGACCGGGGCGGATTCATAGCTGAAATTGTCGGGGCCGGGGGCCCCCTCGGGCCGGCTGGCCAGGGCGATGCGGTACATCTGATCTGTCATTGCGTTTCCTCCTTCGCGCTTTGGCGCAACGGTGGGGGTCATGGGCGGAATAGGCAAGCGGCCCGGGGTGTAACGTGGCGGAAGAGTGCCGGTGCCTAGCTGGCGAAGATCGCGTCAAAGTCGCGGAAGCCCTTGATCTCGATCGGGTTTCCGGACGGGTCGAAGAAGAACATCGTGCGTTGCTCGCCCGGTTCCCCGGCAAAGCGGATCACCGGCGGGATGTCGAAGTCGATCCCCTCGCGTTCCAGCCGCGCGGAGAGGTCGAGCCAGGCGTCGAGCGGCAGCACCGCGCCCATGTGCGGCATCATCACCATGTGATCGCCGACCTTGCCGGTCCGCGTGGTCGGGAAGGGCTCGCCCAGATGCAGCGAGAGCTGGTGGCCGAAGAAATCGAAATCGACCCAGGTGTCGGTGCTGCGCCCCTCGGCGCAGCCGAGCACGCGACCGTAGAAATCGCGCGTGGCATCGAGGTCGCGCACGTGGAGGGCGAGGTGAAAGACGGAATTCATGAAGATGTCCTTGAGATTCGGGTTTTAAAGGTAGCCACGCCAGACCAGCACCGCGAGCAGCAGCGCGAGGAAGGCGAGCATGTTGAAGGCAAGGCCGCCCAGCATTCCCAGCCACCAGCCCTTGCGCCGGTCGGCAAGGTCGATGGTGTTGAGGTGGGTTTCGACCTCACTCGCGGCCTTGTCGAGGGCCTGGGCGTCCAGCGTCAGGCGCAGGCGCGGGTGGGCGGCAAAGGATTCGGCCTCGGCCAGGCGGGCGGCCTGGGTCCGGATTCGGCGGGGCAGGCGGTGGCGTGCGCGGCGCAGAACGTCGCGCAGGGTTGCGCCGCGCCCACCCACGCGGGCGTGCATCAGCGCGGTGATCTGGGCGATGCGGTCGGGGATCTGGGCGTGGGTCATCGGCGGCTCTCCTGCCGGGGCAACCTAGCGGTGCGGGGCGGGGGGCTCAATGGCTGGTATCGGGGTTAGGGGAGGGGTCTGGTCCTTGTCCGGTGCAGCGGCTATCACCACGGCATGTTGAACTGGATTTCCCATCCCCCCGCCCCGGGCGCCGCCGATGTGCCGCCACTGCTGATCGCGCATGGGCTGTACGGCTCGGCGCGCAACTGGGGCGTGATCGCCAAGCGGCTGTCGGACCAGCGGCAGGTGGTGGCGGTGGACATGCGCAACCACGGCCAGAGCCCCTGGACCACGCCGCACCGCTACGCCGAGATGGCCGATGACCTGGCCGAGGTGATCGGCGCGATCGGTGGGCGGGCCGACGTGCTGGGCCATTCGATGGGCGGCAAGGCGGCGATGATGCTGGCGCTGCGGCATGGCGCGGCGGTAAACCGGCTGGTGGTGGCCGATATCGCGCCGGTGCCTTACGGCCATTCGCAGATGCAGTTCATCGAGGCGATGCGCGCGGTGGACCTGTCGACGGTCGAGAAACGCTCGGACGCCGAGGCGCAGCTGGCGGCGCTGGGGGTGGATCGGGCGCTGCAGAGTTTTTTCACCCAGTCGCTGGACCTCAAGGAGAAACGCTGGCGGCTGAACCTGGATGCGCTGGCCGCCGACATGGACGAGATCCTGTCGTTTCCGCAGGTCGAGGGGCATTGGGACGGTGCGGCGCTGTTCCTGTCGGGGTCGGAGTCGGACTACGTGAAGCCCGAGTATCGTCCGCGCATCCGCGAATTGTTCCCGAACGCGCGGTTCGCGCGGCTGTCCGGGGCAGGCCATTGGCTGCATGCGGAAAAGCCGCGCGAATTCGAGGCGACGGTGCGGGCGTTCCTGAACGCCTGAGCCGCACCGCCGGGGCTGTGCTCACATGCCCTGGTCAACCGGTTCGATCATCGGGCCGCCGGTTTTCTTCCAGTCGTCCAGCCCGCCCATGTTGAAGACCTGCGCATAGCCCATGTCCTTGAGCAGCTTGCCGGCCAGCGCGGCGCGGCCGCCGGAGGCGCAGTGCAGCACGATCGGGCGGTCAAAGCGCATCTCGGGGTCGTGGAACGGGGTCGCGGGATCGGCGCGGAACTCCAGCATGCCGCGCGGCACGTGGTGGGCGCCGACCGCGCGGCCGGCGCTCTGCAACTCGGGCGCGTCGCGGATGTCGAGCAGCAGCGCCCCCTTTGCCACCATGTCTTGGGCGGTCTGGCCGTCGATCCGTTCCACCGCCGCGTTGGCGGCCTCCATCATCTGCTGTACCGTCAATGGCATCGTGTTCTCCTGTTCACGCGGTTCGCGCGCAGGCTAGCATGGGGGCCGGGACGGGGCCACAGAACAGGGGCCGGATCACGGTCAATTCAGCGTGGCAATTCAGAACGGCAATTCGGGGCGTCTCTATTTCTCCAGCATCTCGATCCCGCTCCAGCCTTCGGGCAGGTCGCTCCGGGCCAGGTGGCGGGCCCGTTCGGCCAGCGTTCGGGCCGCCTTGTCCCGGGGGGCGGCGGCGGCGATTTCGGCGAACCCGGCCTCGGCGGAGGCGAAATGCCCTGTGCGCAACGCCGCCAGCGCGGCCTCGAAGGCGGGGCGGGTCTCGGCCTTGTGCCGGGCGCTGTCGGGCGGGTCGGCGGCGAAGATCTCGTACACCACGACGGGTTTGTCCCGCCCGGCCACGCGGACCACGTCCAACTGCCGGTGCGGGTAGACGCCGGGGTCGGGCAGTGCTGCGATCACCTCTTCGGACACGGCGATACCGACGCCATAGCGTGCCGTGAGCCCCTCGAGCCGGGCGGCGAGATTGACCGCGTCGGACACCACATTTCCGCTCATCCGGTTCTTGTCGCCCATGATCCCCATGATCAGATCGCCGGTATGCAGCCCGATGCCGGTGGTGATCGACGGCTGGCCGCGCGTTTCGCGGTCGGCATTGAAGCGGCGCAGCTCGCGCAGCATCTCGACCGCCGCCTGCACCCCTTCCTCCGGGGCGCCGGGGAACAGTGACATGATCCCGTCGCCCAGGAATTGGTTCACCACGCCCTTGTTCTTGTGCACCAGCGGGCCGAGGCGGCCGAAATAGTCGTTGAGAAAGGCAAAGGTCTCGGCCGGGCCGCTTTTTTCCGCGAAACCGGTGAAGCTGCGGATATCGGAAAACATCACGGTCATCTGCCGTTCGACGTTGTTGCCCAGTTCGATGTCGAGAATGCTGTCACGCTCCAGGAAGCGCAGGAACTCGATCGGGACGAAGCGTTCATAGGCGGTCGACAGGCGGGCCAGTTCGATATGGGCGTGCATCCGCGCCGACAGTTCCTCGCGCGAGAACGGTTTGGCCAGATAGTCCGTGGCGCCCACCTCGAACCCCGCGCGCAGGTTCTCGACCTGGTTCTTGGCGGTGAGCATCACCACCGGCAGGGCGGCCACCGGGCGGGTGGCGCGGATGCGGCGGCAGACCTCGTATCCCGACATGCCCGGCATCATCACGTCGAGCAGCACGATATCGGGCTCGAACCCCGCTTCGAGCGCGCGCAAACCCTCGGGGCCGTCCCGGGCCATCTCGATGCCGAACCCTTCGAGTTCCATGAAGTTGCGCAGCACCTCGAGGTTGATCGGGTCGTCGTCGATCAGCAGCGCCCGGTATTGGCGTTCCGTTCGATCCGCATCGCGCCGCCGGATGACCGGTTGCGCCGTGTCGACGTCGGAAAAGGCGGTGGGCTGGAACAGCCTGGTGCCGTCGCCGGTCTCGTCGCTCGCCCCGCCCGTCGTGTCGTCCTTGGGGCCGGGCTGCGCCCTTGTCCCTGGCATGAGCCGCGAAACGGTCTTGCTCTCGGTCGGTTGGGCCGGCGCGTCGGTTGCGGGCAGGTCGAAGGAGATGGTGGTGCCGCGCCCCTCGGCGCTGTCGACCGCGATGTGCCCGCCGTGCATCTCGACCAGGCTCTTGCTGATCGCGAGGCCCAGCCCGACGCCGCCGAACGCGCTTTCATCCGAGGCGTCCAGCTTGCGGAAGCTTTCGAAGATGGCGGTCTGCGCCTCCAGCGGGATGCCGATGCCGGTGTCGGTGACGGTGACGTGACCGCGATCCCTGCGCAGGTCCAGCCCCACGGTGACCTGGCCGCCCGGGGAGAACTTGATCGCGTTGTCGACAAGGTTGAACAGGATCTGCTGCAAACGGTTTTCATCGGCCAGCAACGCCTGCGCATCCCCGGGTACCGCGTTGATCATGTCGACGCCGTTCTGTGCCGCGCGGGGCTCCATCACGCAAAACACCACGTCGACCAGTGCGCGCAGGTCCAGCGGCCTGGGCTGCAGGCTCAGCTCGCCCTCGCGCAGGCGCGACAGGTCGAGGATATCGGTCACCAGGTGCGACAGCCGCTCGCCCGAGGAGACGATCAGCTCCAGCGTCGCGCGCGCCGGGGCGGGAAGATCGCCCTTGGCCCCCTCGATCAGCGCCTCGGCCAGCCCGATGATGCCGTTGAGCGGCGTGCGCAATTCGTGGCTGGTGGTGGCGAGGAATTCGTCTTTGAGCCGGTTGACCCGGGCCAGTTCCTCGGTGGCGCGTTTTTCCAGTTCCAGCGCCTTGGACTGCCGGGCATAGAGCCGCGCGTTCGACAGCGAGATCGCCGCCAGCGAGGTCAGCGTCGACAGGATTTCCTGACGCTGGATCGTGAACACGCCCTCTGACAGCGAGTTTTCCAGGTGCAGGACCGCCTGCAACCCGTGCTGGCCCAGCACCGGCAGGCACATCAGCGATTTCGGGGCGCGGGCGCGCACATAGGCCAGCCGGGCATGGCGCGAGGCCGAGCGGGCGTCGGACAGGATCACCGCATCGCGCGCCGCGGCCACCTGCGCGACCAGTTCGCGCGGGTAGCTGGCCGGGTCCAGCGTGTCGAGCGCGCCGTCGTCTGATTGGATGGAAATCTCGGGTTCGGCGCCCTGCATCCGCCCCTCGGCGGCCAGGTGCAAATGCCCGTCGTCGTGCATCAGGTAGAGGGATCCGGCATCGGCCCCGGCGTTTTCCAGCGTGATCTGCATCAGCCGCTTGAGCAGGGTGTCCAACTCGGTCACCTCGAGGATCAGGTGGCTGGCCTTGATGACCGAGGTGACGTCGAGCGCATCGTCCGCAGAGGCGGGCGGGGCCGCCGGCCCCGGTGTGACCAGATCCGGCCGCTCGGCCTCGAGCGCGCGCAGCTTGTTGGCGGCGCCCCATTGGGCATAGGCGTGATGCGCGCGCCGCAGGTACTCTGCGCTGGCTGCGCTGTCCCCGGTCTGGTCGGCCAGGGCGGCGGCGCATTCGCAGGCGATGCCCAGATAGCTCCAGGCGCCGCTTTCCTCGGCCTTGCGCAGCGCCTCGTCGTAGAGGTCGCGCGCCTGCCCGGTGGCCCCGTTCATGCGGCGGTCCTCGGCCAGCAGCAGCGGATACTGGTACAGGTGGTTGGTGGGATATTTTTCGGCCAGCCGTTTGAGCGCGGCGAGATGCTTGCGCAATTGCGCCCGGCGTTTTCGCGGCGAGCGTTTCGACAGGCGGCTGCCGGCACGGGTCAGGCTGAGTCCCAGCAGCAGGTGGTAATCGACGAACTCCGGGCCGAGCGTGGCAAAGCCCTCCTGCGCCCGCAGCTTGTCGCTGATTTCCCCGACCATCGCCCAGTCGCCGAAGACATGGGTCAGCAGCAGTTCGGTGGTGCAGAAGGAGCCCACCGATGCCTCGCCGGTCATCTGCTCTTCGATCTCGCGGTCGTCACTGGTCCACAGCCCGGTTTCGGCGGGATCGGTCAGCCGGGCCACGGCGCGGTGATAGATGCGGGTGATCGAGCTGAGGACCTCGTGGCGCAGCCGGCGGTCATAGCGGTCGTATTCCACCAGCTGGTCGGCGATGCGGTCCAGCGGTTTGCACATCAGCCAAGCGTATTTCAGCAGGCTGTAGTAATAGTAGCCGACATATTCGAGGTCCGACGCGGTCCAACTGTGCACCAGCCCGTCGCGCAGCAGCGCCCGCAGGTCGTCGTAGCGGCGAAAATGCCAGGCCAGGACCACGCTGTAGGTATAGGTGAAGCGCCCGCGCACCAGCGGGTGGATCTTGCGCGGTTCCAGCAGCTTGAACAGGTTGGTGCCCATTTCATAGGCCTTGTCGATCGAGTTGAAGGCCAGGTAGATGACGATGGCGTAGTTCTGGATCGAGAACAGCCCGGCGCTGGTCAGCCCTTTGCGCAGGGTCAGGCGGAACATGCGCAGCGAGATCAGGACGAAGAGATCCTTGTTCTGCAGGAAGGCCGGGGTCGAGACGATCATCAGCATCTCGATCAGTTGTTCGGCCTTGGGGTCGTCCATGTCTGGTAGCTTGGAGAAATCGAGAACGTCGTGTCGGCGCAGGTCGATCCGGGTGCCGATCAGCTGGGTCATGATCTTGGGCCCCGGGGGGCCGCGCAGGTTGACGCCCAGGAGTTTCAGCCCTTCGACACCGAAGTCGATCGCCTTTTGGTATTCCGAGCGCGAGGTGAACAGGGTGACGAGGGTCTGATAGATCCGCGCCTTTTCCGCATCCGAGGCCAGGTGGGCGATCAGCTCCTGGAAATGCGGTTCGGCCTCGGCAAAACCGCCGGACATGAATGCGGCCTCCATCGCCTCGGTGCGCAGGTCCTGGGTGATCTCGGGGTCGGTGGCCCAGTCGATGCCCGAGACGCCGGCGGGCAGGCTGTCGGCCAGCGACAGGTATCCCGCGCCGATCCCGTAGGCGGCGACGGCCTTGGCCCGGCGGGCGCCGTGAATGGCGCCCTGCGTCACCCGCCGGCCGATCTCGGGGTCGGTGATCAGGTCGGCGCCCAGCGCGATCTGGTCCATCGCGCTGAACAGGCGGTCATCCTCTTGCGGGGTGTCGATGTCGCGCAGCAGAAACGCCCCGATCTGGTAGTGCAGTTCCACGCGGCGATCCTCGGGGATCGACCGGTAGGCGGCGTCGCGCACGATGTCATGGCTGAACCGGAACACCCCGGTCTCGTCGCCCTGGCCCTCGGTGACGAAACCTTCGTGGATGGCCTCGCCGAGGTCGTCGAGGATCTCTTTCTCGCTCTGGTCCGAGACGATCCGCAGCGAGGCAGCGGCGAAACGCGTGCCGAAGGCCGCCGCCAGTCGCAGCGCCGCCACCGCGCGCGGCGACAGGGTCTGAATACGCTCGGTCATCAGGTTGGCGACGTCGACCTCGACCATGCGCTCGGTGACCGCGTCCATCACCCATTGCCACTGGCCCAAGCGGGGATCGAAGCGGATCGCCCCTTCGCGGTAGAGCGCGATGAGCAGGCGGCGCACGTGAAACGCGTTGCCCTGGGTCTTGACCGCGATGACACCGGCCAGTTCGTCGACATCGACCTTGGGGTCAAGGTGCATGGTGTCGATGATCAACTGCCGGATATCGGCATCCGACAACGGGCCGACCTCGATCTGTGCGGCGGTGATCCCGGCGTCGGAGACGGTTGCGAGAAGCTTGCGCAGGGGGTGCGCCTCGGGAATCTCGTTGTCGCGAAAGGCCCCGACGATCAGGAAATGCGACGGCGTGGCGGTCAGGAAGATATCCTCGAGCAGCCGGATCGATTCCATGTCCGCCCATTGCAGGTCATCCAGGAACAGGATCAGCGGCGCCGCGGCGTCCGACAGGGTTTCGAAAAACGCCTGCATCGAGACCTGGAACCGCTGGTTGATTTCCATCGGGTCTTCGGCGGCATCCGCCGGGATGTCGCCGACGATATGCTGCAAATCGGGCAGGAAGGCGACGACGACGGGCAGGTTGTCACCCAGCGCCTCGGTCAGCGCGCTGCGGAACCGCGCGACCGCCTCTTCGCCCCGGGCCAGTTTCTCGAGGATCAGGTTGCGCAGCGCCTGGCGCAGCCCGAGGTAGGGCAGGCCGTGGATCTCTTCGTATCTGCCGGAGAGAAAGACCGGCTCGGCGCCCGGGCATGTCAGGGAACGCAGGGTTTCGACCAGCGCGGATTTGCCCGAGCCGCTGGGGCCGCTGACCATCACCAGGCCGGCGCCGCCCGCCATCACGCCCTCGAAGGCCCGGCGCAACTGCGCCTGTGCGGCGTCGCGGCCATAGAGCTTGTCGGGGATGGCAAAGGTCGCCTTCTGGTCCTGCACGCCCAGTTCGAAGTCCGGTAAGCTGCCGTCCCGGAGGAAGGCATCGCGGCACAGCCGCAGGTCGGCCAGCAGGCCATAGGCGGTCTGGTAGCGGTTGCCGGGCGCCTTTTCCAACAGCCGGGCGACGATCCGCGCCAGCGCCTCTTCGCCCGGTTTGTCGCGGGCGATCCCGGCCGCCGAGACCGCCAGATGCATGTGCAGCAGTTCCAGCTTGTCGATGCTTTCGAACGGCGGCGCGCCGGTCAGCATCTCGTAGAAGATCACGCCGAGCGCATAAAGGTCGGCACGGGTGTCGGGCCTTGTGTCGGTGCGGCCGCTTTGCTCGGGGGCGCAATAGACGATTTCCGAGACGTCGCGCCCCTCGATGTCGGACGGGTGTTCGAGGGGGCGCACCAGGCATTCGGGATGCAGCGCCAGCTTGAGTTCGCGCCGCTCGGCGTGCACGAAGACCGCCTCCGGGCTCAGTCGGCCATGGGCAATGCGCCGGTTGTGCATCACCTCGACCGCCTCGGTCAGCTGGACGGCAAAGCCCAGCAACATGTCGGTGCGCATCCGGTTCATCCGCAGCAGACGCGACAGACGGATGCCGGGGGGATCCTCCATCACCAGCGACAGGCCGTCGGCGCCGTGTTTCACCGAAAGCGGCTGTGCCAGCGTGGCGCTGGGGCGGTCCTGGAACATCGCCAGCCTGTGTTCCAGCCGCTCGGTCAGGTCGGGTGTGACCGGCGCCCCGTCCCAGACCAGCACCGACGACCCGTCGGCCCCGGAGGCCGAGCGGTAGGGGTCGGTCTCGGCGGTCTGCCGGTACCGGGTCATTCCTGTGCCGTTGGGTCAGTGTGCGCCATGGTCAGTCCGTCCCCGAAAAATCGGGCGTCGACACCAGGGAAAAGTAAGCCTTGGCCTTGGTGCTGTCATCGACATCGCCGCTGGTTAACGACAGTTTAACGTGGTTCAGGCCAAAATCCAGCCGTTCGCACCGGCTGTCCGGATTACGGTCGGCCAGAGTGTGCCGAGCGGCGCGTGCCGCCAGCGCCCCGGCCTTGGGCGCGGAACACAGCCCGGTAGTGCGAAGATCGGCGGCAAGGGCAGGAATCGCGCGGATCCCGCTTGCGGGCAGTTCGAGGCCAAGCGTCGGCGCGAGATCCTGCGCGAGGTCAAGGTCGACGCGGCACGCGCCGCTGGCAAGGTGGCGGGTGGCCAGATCGGCGATCTCTGTCGCAAGGTCCTGCGGCCCCGGCCAGCCCAACCGCTCCAGCAGGGGCAGGACCGCGTGCGGGGCGATTCCGTCGATCACCAGCCGCAGCGAGGGTTCGGTCAGCCCGTCCCGGCCCGCCATTGCGCCGATCTGTTTCAGAAAGCCCCCCGGTGGCAAATGCCCGGTGATCTGCCGGACCTGCGGACAGGGCTGGCCGGGCCAGATCGCGTCGCACAGGGCGTGGGCCAGCTGTTCGGCGGCCGTTCCGTTTTCCGGGCCGGCCAGTGGGGCCAGAAACACGCTGGGCGCCCCCAATTCGCCGGTGGCGGACATGTCGTGTTCCAGCCAGAGCACCGCGGCGGGCAGGGTGCCGTCGCAAAACCCGCGCAGCACCGCCGCAACCGGTCCATGCACCAAAGCCCCCGCAGCTCCCGGCGGGCAGGGCAGCAGGGCAAGCGAGTAATCCGCCACGCCCGCCCCCCCGCGCAGATCGCATTCCAGGATATGGCCAGAGGCAAGATCGGGATACCGGCCCGCGAAACGCGCCAGCGCGGTCTCGGCGCGCGGGGTCAGGAACGCCGCGCCCAGCGCCCGCGCTGCGTGGGCCACATGCCGTTGCGCAGATATCATCGTCCCGCGCCGGACATCCGGGGCGACCCGGATGTCACCAAAGATAGTCGCAGACGTTCTGACCGATGAACAGGTTCAGGTCGTTGCCCTGCAGGGTCACGACCTTGGCCGCCATGTCGTCTGGCATGCCGAGCTTTTCCAGATAGGCCTGCGCGGCGTCGGGACTTTGCGTATAGGCGGCCATGAAGCCCTGCCGCGTCGCGTCGTCGGCAAAGCATTTGGACACGACTTCGCAGGTGTAATAGGCCTGTGAACGATCTCCACTCATGTCTTGTTCCTTCCTGTTGGTCGGGTGGGGCTACTTGGTTTGAGACGGGATCGACCGCAGCAAGACGTCCCGGTTGAAGGTAAAGAGGAAATCGAGCGTGCCGCGCGGGGCCCTGGAATGCTCGGGCACCGCGTAGGAATGGCAGGTCTGACAGCTCGAGGTGCTCTGGGTGTAGGTCTCCATCGTGGCATTTCCGAGAATTTCCGGCACCAGCCGCCCGCCGGAATTCAACAGCTCCCACTGGGTTCCGTGCAGGCGGTAGTTCTTCAGCGGGCTGTTCCCAAACCCCGCTGCAAGCCGCGCGTTGAAACACCAGAAATTCTGGTCGGTGTCCGAGCAGTCGGGTTTGGCGATACCGATCGGCTCGGCATAATATCCCGGCGCGTAGAACGACGCGACCCGCGACGGGCGGTCGTCGGTCGGCCCCTTTGGCGGCCGGTTCAGCCGCGCCGCCCCGTCGTGGTCCCGTTCGAAGAACAGCCATTTCGGAACCGCTGCGCCATCCGCGTAGACGCCGGCCTTGGTATCGCCGATCTCGTTCCAGGTTGGCGCGACATCGCGGTGCTCGAACGTGCCCCAGCCCCATTTCGCGAACCTCTGGGTCTTGTAGACAACGTGCAGACCGACAAGCGCCACCGGCTTCAACTGGCAGTCATGGGTGAGTGTGCCGTTCTCGATCACCGGCGTGACATAGGCCCAGGCCATGTGAAACCTGTCCGGGTCGTGGTCCTTGTCCATCACCATCCAGGACGATTTCAGGACGATGGCACCGCGCTGGCGGCCCTCGGCGGGCTTGATCCAGCTGCCCTCGGGCAGGGACAGTTTGCCGTTCTTTTCCAAAAACTGATCCAGCGCGCGGGCGTTCCACAGCCTGTTCTCGACCGTGTAGTCGTAGGCCGCCTTGTTGAAGATCACGTCATAGCGCACCGGCACCCCGTTGCGGTCGAGCAGTGCGTGCCCCTCCGGGTTGACGTATTCGTCCAGCAGGCGCGGCTGCATGGTGTTCGGGATCCGGTCGGCATAGGGCACCTCGGCCATGGCGGCCTCGACGTCGATCTCGGCGCAGGCCTCGGGCAGCGGGTAGGCGTCGCTGTTCCAGTCCAGCGGCGGCTGGTTTCCGCGAAAGATGTGGTTCGTACTCTTCCAGGTTTCCCAGACGGTGGTCCAGTTGCCGTCGAGGCTGGCGGTGTAATCGGGCACGCCCGGCACCACCCGCCCGTTGTCGTCAAGTTTGACCGGCCAGTTGATCCCGGCGAATATCCGCGCGGTGAAGCTGTCGGCCTGGTTGGCGGTGATCGTGTTGACGTCGCCGATGAAACAGGCGCTGACCGTGCTGTTGACCGGATCAATCCCGGCGGCCTCGCAGGAACAGGCTAGCTGTTCCATCGGATCGCAATCCGGCGGGGCCTGCGCCCCGGCCATGGCTGCGGCGGCGGCTGTCAAAAGGATCGTCAGGGTCACGGTGTGAAAGGATTCGCGCATGGCGACCAACCTTTCCGAACAGCCTGCGCACCCCCGTGCGCCATCGCTTGGGGGCGAAGGCATCCTGCCATCCTACGCCCGAATCGCATTCTGACAAAGGAGTTCGATAGCTGCCGCTGCCGGTCGGGCGCAGGGCCCATGGGCGGAACGGGTTGTCGGCGACCCTTCCGTGTCAGCCTCCGGCCTCGATACGGGGGGCCTGACCGGCGGTCGGGGCGCGGTCCCGGGGCCGGTGATTGGCGGGGTCCTCTTGCAGTAGGTCGGTCAACAAGACCCTCCACTGGTTGGCAAAATCCGCCTCGAAGCGGGTATCGGGCAGGGGCGCGGCCTGCGGGGTCGGGGTGGCCAACAGGCGGGTCAGAGCGGTCTGCCACGCCCCCTCGGAGGTGTCGTCGACCGCCTGCGCGCCGTGGGGGATGTGATCGGTCAGGCCATCGACGGGATTGATCAGCAGGCATCGTTTCGCACAAAGCGCCTCGATGGCGACGAGGCCATAGGCCTCCCATTTCGACGGCATGGCGACGACATCGACCGATTGCATCGCGGCGACCGGATCGGTGGCAAACCCCATGAAGCGGATGCGTGGGTCGTCGCCCGCCAGGGCGCACAACCGGTCCCGTTCCGGCCCTTCGCCATGGACATGCAGGCTCAGGTCCGGGTCGGGCAGGTGGCGAAACGCCCGGATCAGGGTGTCGAACCCCTTTTGCCGATCCAGCCTGCCAATCGCCCCGATCACGCGCGGGCGCCCCTTGGTCGGGTCCAGCGCGCGAAAGGCCGACAGATCAACACAGGAGCGGATCACCCGCAGCGAGGCGGCGGGGACGGCGCCGCTGCGGATCAGCCAGTCGCCCTGTGCCCGGCTGACCGCGACCACGCGATCGAACAGGCGATAGGACAGGCGCAACAGGGTCGCGAACCGCCGTTTCCGGCGGACGTTGGCGGCGGTGAACCCCTGAGTATAGCTGTGTTCCACATGAACCAGCGGCGTTCGCGGATGACGCGCCCTCAGCGCCGCCAGCATCGGCAGCGCCCGCCAGCTGACCGCGAGGTGCGAGACGATCACGTCGGCCTCGATCCGTTTCAACGACATCCGGCCGCGCGTTACCTGCACAAGGTCGTGCTGCGCCATCTCGCCCATCTCCGGCGCGGTCAGGATATGGTCCAGCACCCGCATCACGCCCCCCGCCGTGGTGTCATCGACCAGGTGCACGACGCGCGGGCGGCTCATGTCGGCGCCCCCGTCCGGGGATGAGAGGCAAGCGCCATGCCCTTGCGAATGAGCGTACCGCCCAGAACCGACAGCAGGCCGGTCGCGGTCAGGGTGATCAGCGATTTCACCGGCTCCTCGATCAGCGGCGCCCGCGATTCCGCCAGCCAGGCCCGGCCCAGCGCCAGCGCCCTCTGGCCATCCAGGTCGCTGATCGCGCGGCGGCCCAGATAGCGCAGCTGATAGGCCCGCGCATCGGCCGTGTTGACCGCGAAGAACGCCGGGTTCAACGGGGTCAGCTTGGTCACCATCCGCTCCCACGCGGCCAGCTGCCGGTCGGTGGCGGCGGACAGCCCGCCCGCGCTGATGCGATAATGGGTCAGCAACCCCGGCACCCCCTCGAACCCCCACTCGGTGGAGAGCGCGATGCGCAGCCAGCATTCGATATCCTCGGACTGGCGAAAGGTCTCGTCGAAGTACCAGTCGCGCCGGGTCTCGTGGCGCGGGCGATAGGCGATCTCCGTGAACACCTCGCGGCGCAGCACCGGGGCCGAGCCATTTCCGATCGGGTTGCGTTTGAAGATCACGGCAGCTGTCACGTCATTCAGACGCGGGTGCTGCGCCTGCGACAGCCTCTCGCCCGCATCGTTGATCAGGGCCGAGCCGGAATAGCTGACGCCGACCTTTGGGTTCGCCTCCAGATGCGCCACATGGGCGGCCAGCTTTGACGGAACCCAAAGATCATCCGCGTCGCAAAAACCGATCACCTCCCCCCGCGCCGCCGCGATCCCGCTGTTGCGCGCCCCGGCCAGGCCGCGATTGACCTGGCGGATCACCCGCACCCTGTCACCGTCCTCGAACGATTTGATGATGGCGGCGGTGTCATCGGTCGATCCGTCATCGACGATGATGATCTCGTAGCTCTTGTGGGTCTGCGCCAGCAGCGCGGTCAGGGTCTCGCGGATCGTGGTTTGGACGTTGAAGGCGGGAACGATGATCGAGGCAAAGGTCATTTTGAACGGTCCTTGAGGGATATCAGGAAAAGAGGAATTGGCGCGTCTTGCGCGGCAGGGTGAGCGCGGCGAGGGACCCCAGCAGGGTCAGGGCACCCCGGCGCAGCGGCGAAAAGAACCCCGTGGGGCTATGGGCCAGCCCCCGGAGCGCATGGCGCAGCGCCAGCGTCCGCCCCTCGCCCAGGCGCAGCGCCCGGCGCGCGAGGTAGCGGTGGTGGATGGCATGGCTGCGCCCGTCGGGGGCAACGCCGAAGCGCGCGGCGGTCTCGATCGCCCGCGCCCGCCCCGACAGCATCGCGCCGAGGTCCGAGGACAGCCCGCCGGTCGAGGTCCGGTACATCGTATGCAGCGACGGCAGGCCGACGACCCGCGCGCCCTTGCCCACCAGCCGGATCAGCCATTCCAGGTCCTCGTTGTGGACCATCGTCGCGTCGAATCCGCCCGTGGTTTCGAATGCCCGGCGGCGCAGCGCGATGTTGGACATGGTGCAGACCGGATTCTCGCCCAGCAGCATCGCGATGCTCAGATCACCCGCCGGCACGGTGGAGAACACGGTCGCATCCTCCGGGGCGCGGGTGAAGAACCCGATCCGGCCAAAACCGGCATCAACCGAGGGATCCGCGAAGGCAACGGCCAGTTCGGCCAGTTTGCCCGGCATCCAGATGTCATCCGCGTCGCAAAAGGCAATCACCTCGCCCGTTGCGTTGGCGGCGCCGAAGTTGCGCGCTGCGCTGGGACCCTTGCCCGGATTGCGCAGCAGCCGGATGCGCGGATCAGCGGTCGCGGCCTGCGCGATCAGGTCGGTGGTGGTGTCGGTCGATCCGTCATCGACGCAGATCGCCTCCCAATCGGCGAAGGTCTGCGCCGTGAGACCGTCCAGCGTGTCGGGGATGGTCGCCTGTGCGTTGAAACAGGGCAGGACGATGGAAAAGGTGGTCATGGATCAGATCCTCACGAAAGAACGGCCAAAGGCGAAGGAGAGCGCCGGCAGCGAGGCCCAGACCATCCCCACCGTCGCGATCAGGGCGTAGCCGGTGGCGATGGCGGTCAACCCCTGCGGGCTCAGCACCGCGGTGTTCGCCATCAGCGCCAGCGTCATCGCCGCCGTGACCCAGAACTCCCGCGATGCCCGATCCGTCGCCCGCAGCCAGCCTGCCGTGGCCGACCACAGCGTGGTGGGAATGGCAACAAGGCAGAGGATCGAGACGATCTGGTCCAGCCCGGCCCAGCCGTCGCCCAGCAGAACCGGCACGTAATAGGGCGCAAGGACGGCTTGCAGGATCACCGCCGGCGTGATCAGCGACAGCGCGAGGATCAGCCCCTGGCGCAGTGCCAGCGCCTTGTCGTCATGGGCGCAGAGATGCGGGAACAACACGGTGGAGAAGGCCACCGCAAAGGAATTGGCAAGGCTGAGCCCGGCGTTGAACGCCATGAAATAGAGGCCCAGCGCCTCGGCCCCCATCAGGGCGCCGACGATCAGCTTGTCGGCCTGTAGGCGCATCGCCTTGACCAGTTCGACCCCCAGCACGGCGCCGCCGAAGCGGACGAAGGGGCGCAGCGGCGCGCGCCCGTTGCGCAGGTCGAGCACCCAGGGGTGCAGCCGGCGCATCGCGATCAGCCAGAACGGCGCGGTCAGCAGGCGCGGCAGGATCAGCGCCAGTGCCGAGGGCCAGACCAGGGCAAGCCCGGCCGACATCAGGTTCGCGCCGACGTTCTGCGCCCCGGCAATTGCCGCGGTCTGGCGCAGCTTGCCCGCCCGCATGGCCAGCGCCGCCTGCACCAGCCCGGCGGGCATGAACAGGTATTCGCCCGCCAGCAAAAGGATGAGGACAAGCAATTCCAGGCTGCCCCCGGTCGAGTAAAGCGCGAGGCCGACCGCCGCCTGTGCGAGGAACAGCCCGACACACCAGAGCCAGAAGATGCGGTGGGCGGCGGCGCAGGTCTGCGGCAGCTCCTCATCCCGCGCGGCGATGATCCTTTGACCGACCCCGTTCTCGGTCAGCGCCTTGAGGATGTCCGCTGCCGCCAGCGCCGCCGCCGCCACGCCGATCTGCGCCAGGTCGAGCGAGCGCGCCACCACGACGACGACCAGCAGGCGCGAGGCCTTGGCCGCCACCTCGGACGCGCCATAGGCGAACAGGTTCTGCGCAACGCGCGAGGGTCTGAGGGTCAGGGTCATGCATTCGGTCCAATCGAAACTGTTGGACCTGTTATGGGCCCATCCCGCCCGCCTGTCCCCGACCCCGGCGGAGAGGGCAGGGGTGCAACGGAACAGCATCATATCCGAACGGATAGGGTGTGCAGGGCCAACGTCCTCTCGACCGGAAAACGTTGATTGCCTATCAATTGGAAAACCGCCGGTGACAGGACCAGGACAGCGATGCGCAAACTCACACGATCCGGGCCGCTTCTTGCCGCCGTTCTGGCGCTGGGCAACTGCGCCAGTTTCGACACCCCCGACAATATCGGGCCGGTGGAAACCGGCGGCGGCTATCAGGCGCAGTACCGAACCCCCGACGTCAGCCGGGGCGATGCGGGCCTGCTGCGGTCGGAACGGATCAACGCCAGCACCTGCCGGCCACCGCGCGGTGGCACCGGCGGCAAGGGCGAGGCGCTGGCGGCCCATGCCCTGCGCGGCGAGCGGCTGTCGCGCAATGACCTGGTCGATATCCGGGTCGGCGACGACGAGACCTTCAACGGCAACTACGTGGTGTCCCGCGACGGGACGCTGAAACTGCCGTTCCTGTCGCCGGTCCGCGCACAGGGCCGCAGCACCGGCGAGGTCGAAAGCGATATCGCCCGCCAGCTGGTCGAGCGGGATTTCTTTTCCGAACGCCCGCGCATCTCGGTCCGGATCGCGGATTTCGCCTCGGTCACCGTCGGCGTGTCCGGCGCCGTGTTCGAGCCGCACGCGGTGGAGATCGGCGGCATCCAGGGCGATCAGGTCGATGTGCGTCGGCAGGGCGCACTGGGCGCGGCCGGCGAGGGGCGCAACCTGTCGGCCGCGCTGCGCGCCGCCGGGGGCGTGCGGCCCGACGCCGACCTGTCGTCGGTCGAGGTGCGCCGCGGCGGGACCCTGTACAAGCTCGACATGCGCGGCGTCTTCGAGGGGCGCAACGCGGTCGACATCATGCTGTTGACCGGCGACGAGGTCCGCGTGCACAGCCGCGATTGCTTCCAGGAGGACCTGATGCGGCCCAGCCCGGTCAGCCCGCCGGGGATCACCCTGTTCCTGTCGAACCTGACCCAGCCGGCGGCGAGCAATGCCTCATCCGCCATCGGGCGCGAGGCGCGGGAGGTGCCCTATGGCACGCGGTTCCTGCAGGCGGTGATTAACACCAACTGCGTCGGCGGGGCGCGTGCCACCAGTGCCAACCGCTCGGCGGTGCTGTTCTCGCGCAACCCGGTGACGGATGTGTCCGTGGTGATCGAGCGCAATATCGAGAACCTGCTGCGCCGCGCCGATCGCGACGATTACGACCCCTTCCTGCTGCCCGGCGATTCCCTTGCCTGTTATGACAGCACGGTGACCAATGCCGGGGAAATCGGCCGGGTGCTGGGGGTTCTGGGCCTGTAGGCGGACGCCTCGCGCTCAGCTGTCGTCCCGGTCGCCCTGCACCTGCAGGATCGGCAGGGTCGCCGCCCAGATCGCGGGCAGGGCCTTGATCGCGGTCTTGGTGCCGGCGTGATCGGCGCGCTTGGCAGCGTTTTCGACCGCGACCAGTGCGGCCCGCAGTTTCGCCGCCCCCATGACACCGGCACTGCCGGCGGTTTTATGCGCCTGTGCCGCCGTCTCGGTCAGGTCCTGTGGATCGGCGTCAGAAAGCTCTGACAGCGTCCGGTCGACCTCGGTCACGAACCGCCCCAGCAGGGCGGTCTGGGCCTCGGCGCCCAGCGTGTCGCGCATCTCGTCAAGCGTGGCGCGGTCGACAAGATCCGCCACCGCCTCTGTTTCCGCCGGAGCCGGGGCGGCCTGGTCGGACACCGCCTTGAGCAGCCCCTCCCGGGTCAGCGGCTTGGTCAGGATGTCAGTCATCCCGTCGGAGAGGAACGCCTGCTTTTCCTCGGCCATGGCGTTGGCCGTCACCGCGATGATCGGGCTTTGGGCCGAGGGGCCCGTCCCGGCCCGGATCTCGCGGGTGGCGCCGCGCCCGTCCAGGACCGGCATGCTGATATCCATCAGGATCACGTCAAAATGCTGCTGTTCGGCCAGATCGACCGCGACCCGGCCATTGGGCGCCTCGGTCACCCGGTGGCCCGCCGCGGTCAGCATCTCGCGCGCCAGCACCCGGTTGATCTCGTTGTCCTCGACCAGCAGCACATGTTTTGGCCGCCCGGCCTCGCCCCCGGTCTCGTGGCCTGCCGCCTGCGCCGGTGCGGCGATGGGTTCGACCGGCAGGCGGATGCGAAAGGTGCTGCCGGTGCCCTTTTCGCTGTCCACCTCGATGGTTCCGCCCAAGGCGGTGACAAAGCGCTTGGCGATCCCGAGGCCCAGCCCGGTGCCCCCGACATCGCGGTCATAGGAACTGTCGCCAGTCATGAAATCGTCAAAGATCCGGTCGATCTGGTCCGCGTCGATGCCGATGCCGGTATCGCGGACGGTGACCAGCAGCTGCGGCCCTTCGGGGGCGTCGCGATCCACCTGGGCGGTGACCCGGACACTGCCGCCATGGGTGAACTTAACCGCGTTGCCGATCAGGTTCATCAGGATGTGCTGGATCCGGTCCCGGTCGGCACGGATCCAGGTCAGCGGTGCGTCGACCCAGCCCCATTGCAGGGTGGTGTCATTGGCCGACGCGGCGCCGCTCTGGTTGTCGATGATGTCCTGAAGCAGGGTGCTGATGTTCATCTCGACCGGGCGCAGGCGCAGTTTTCCGGCATCGTACTTGGTGATATCCAGCACGTCCGAGATATGGCCCATCAGCAGCTTGCCCGAGGTGTCCATGTTCTTGATGTAGCGCGCCTGTTTCGGGCTGAGCCGGGTCTCGCGCAACAGCGAGAGGTTGCCCAGCAGCCCGTTCAGCGGCGTGCGGATCTCGTGGCTCATGGTGGCGAGGAAATCGGTCTTGGCCTTTTCCCCGGCCAGCGCGCGATCCCGCGCCGCGACCAGTTCCGCCTCGGCTTTGACGAGATGCGAGATGTCGCGCAGGAAGGCGATGAACCGTTCGCCGTCGTCGGTCTGGGCCGACTGGATCGCCAGTTCGACCGGGAACAGCTGCCCGTCGGCGCGCTTGGCCTCGAGCTTGACCCGCCCCTTGCCGACCACGCGCTTTTCGCCGCTCTCGCGCATCCGTTTCAAGCCGGCCTCATGGGCGGCGCGGAAATGGTCCGGCACGATCAGATCGGCCAGATCGCGGCCGATCGCCTCTTCGGTGGTATAGCCAAAGATCTGTTCCGCCGCGGCGTTGAAATCCAGAACCCGGCCGGTGGCATCGCTGACCACCACCGCGTCCAATGCGGTTCCAGTGACGATCTTCATCCTCTTGTTGGCCTCGACGACCTGCGACCGGCGCCGGATGTTCTGGATGTTCAGGCGGTTGAGGTAGAGCGCCAGCAACAGCAACGCCAACAGCAGGATGCTCACCACCGCCGCCATCTGCATCAAGGTCACCGCGATCTTGGTGCGACGCTGGTCGGACTCCGCGGCGAAATGGGTCAGCCCCGAGATCGACAGCCGCCTGACAGTCGACCGGATGTCCCGGGCCTGTTCGAACAGGTGCGGCAGACCCTCGATCAGATCGGCGTCACTGCCGTCGATCGCCGGGACCGTGCCCAGCAGGAAGGCGTGGATCTTGTCGAGGTTGGTCGAGAAATCCTCTTGCCGGCGCAGGGTTTCATAGATCGAGGATTCCCTGAGCGTCGCGACGCGGCTGTAGAAGATATCGAATTCGCGGCGCAGGTCCCGCAGGTGCGGGGCTGGGTCCTGGATCGCCCGGGCGAGGTGCAACTCGTACTCGAGGAACTCCACCTCGGCCTGCGACAGCGTCCACTGCACATTGTCGGAACTGGCCGAATTCAGCAGGCGCAGGTCCTTTGCCACCGTCACCGACATGAAGGCGACAACCGCGAGCCCGAGAACCGACAACAGGAACCAGGCCAGCAGCCGGGTCCGCAACGGGGGGGTCTTCAACGTGAACATGCCGGTTCTCTCTGACGAAATGGCGTTCGGTGGGCGAACGCGGGGCGCGTCAAAGGTTACTCGACCGCTTCGATCCGGTCGAGTTGCCAGATGCTGCGCGAATAGATCACCTCGGTGCGGTAATCGGAATTGCCGTCATAGGGGTAGACGATCCAGAGTGGCCCCTTGTTGCGGACCGACATGACCTCGCCATCCATCCGGTAGGCGATCATCGGCCCGCCCTCGACCGCGTCCGAGAGGGGGATTTCCACCGTGTAATCGTTGATCGCGGTGGCACGCAGCCTGTCGCCCTCGATCCCGAGCGTGTCGACGAGGGTCGACAGCGACACCCCCTGGAACAGCTTGGTGCCCTCGGTCCAGATCGTCGCGGTCTCGATGCTCCGGTCCTCCAGCGCCTCGAGCATTCCAAGGTCGAAGCGGGCGCTGTCGCCATCGTTGGTGGTGGTGATCGCGCCGGTGACGGTCAGGATGACATCGCCCTCGGGCGCGGCAAGCTCCCCTGCCCGGAGCGGGGCGGCGGAGAGGGCGACCACGGCCGCAACATGACAAAGAACGCGATACATCTGGCAAATCCCTTCGGCGTTTGTCCCGTTATGCCACGCCGTCCGACCCCCGCCCATCCGGTCAGACGGATAGCCACCTATCCTTTCGGATAGGGGCGGCTCAGTACGCGCCGCGCCCTGAGAACACCGCGCCGAAGGTCTTGAGGATCAGCACCAGGTCAAGCAGCAGGTTGCGCGACGAGGCATAGGCGATGTCCATCTCGACCATCTGGTCGAAGCCGATGTTGGCCCGGCCCGACACCTGCCAGACGCCGGTGATCCCCGGCTTGACCACCAACCGCCCCAGCGCGCGGCGGGGATAGAGGGCAACCTCGCTCGGCAGCGCCGGGCGCGGGCCGACGATGGCCATCTCGCCGCGCAGCACGTTCAGGACCTGCGGCAGTTCGTCGATCGAGAAACGGCGGATGAAGCGCCCCACGCGGGTGACGCGCGGATCGCTGCGGGACTTGAAGCACACCCCATCGCGGTCCGAACTGGCCAGCAGCTCGGCGCGCCGGGCCTCGGCATCCGTGCTCATCGAGCGGAACTTGAACATGGTAAAGGGGGTGCCGTCACGCCCGACGCGGGTCTGCCGGAACAGCACCGGCCCCCGGCTGTCCAGCCGGATCGCCAGCGCGGTCAGGATCAGCAGCGGCGACAGCACCAACAGCGCCGCGCCCGAGACCGTGAGATCGAGGAACCGGCGCTGGACATCGGCGAAAGAGCGCCACGCGACCAGGGTTTTCGCCGCATGGGCCAGGAAGGTGATGTTGCCGGCCAGATAGCGCCTGGCAAGGCGGCGCGGTTCCTGCGCCAGGCGCCAGGCCCATTCCATCCGTATCCGGCGGACCGGTTTCGGCGCCCGCACCACGGTGCCGGCAAGGAAATCGAACAGCGCCCCCACCGCCAGGGTCAGCGGGGCGTCCAGCCGGTGCGCGTGGCGGTGCAGCCAAAGCTCCTGCATCGGCACCCCCAGCGCGACCAGCACGATATCGGCGCCGCTCTCGTTGATGTCGGCGATCACCGCCTCGGCATCGGCTGCCCCGGCGTAACCGTCCCGCGTCCCCGCGATCCGAAGGTGCGGAATGGTGTGGATTAACCTGTTCGCCGCCGCATCGGCGCAGCCCGGCTTGCCGCCGAACAGGAACACCGACCTGCCCATGCGCGCGGCCTTTTCCAGCAGGGCCGGCACAAGGTCGGTGCCGTTGAGGTTCTCACTCAGCGCCACGCCGCTCATCTTGGCGGCCAGCTCGACCCCGATTCCGTCCGGCAACAGCACATCCGCCGCCGCCACCGCATCGGCATAGGCGGCGTCGTGGCGGCGCGTGTTGCAGCAATGGGCGTTCATGAAAAACGCCCGGCGGCGTCCCGGCGCAAGCAGCCCGGCGATCGCTCGGTCGGTCGTCGCATCCACCAGGTCGAGGCCGAGGGCGGGCACGAATGCAGTGGCAAGGCGCGGCGTTTCGATCAGATCGGCAAGATCGAACCCGGCGGAGAAGGAAGCGTGTTTCATGGCGTAAACCCTTGAGGTGACGAAAGTTGTCCTCAAGCTGACGGAGGCCGCCAAAGCGCTCAACGAAGCGGACGGACAGCTTGGCGGCACTTTCGACGCCGCGCCGCTCCGGTCGGTCAACACCGCTACCCGAAGGCATCGAACCCTATCCTTTCGGGACGGGCCGCCGTCATGATCGGGGATGATTTTTGTCGTGCAACGGTCCGAATCCCGGTTTAGCTGTAGGGGAACCAAGGAGGCCGCCATGCGTGTATTGATCGCCGATGACCACGACTTGCTGCGCGACACGCTCGTGATGTTCCTGCAGGCGCAGGGCGATATCGAAACCGATACCGCGGCCGATTTCCCCCAGGCCCGCAAGCTGATCGAATCCGACACGCCTTATGACCTGGTGCTGCTCGATCTGAATATGCCGGGGATGAACGGGCTGGACGGGTTGAAACAGGCGATGGCGATGAAGGGCGGCCAGCGGGTCGCGCTGCTGTCGGGCACCGCCACGCGGGAGATCGCGGAACAGGCGCTCGAGGCCGGGGCCGCCGGTTTCGTGCCCAAGACGCTGCCGGCGAAATCCATGATCAACGCGGTCAAGTTCATGGCCATGGGTGAGCAATACGCCCCGATCGACTTCATGACCGCGGTGGACGATACCCCCGTGCACCCGCTGGCCGAGAAACTGACCCCGCGCGAATTGCAGGTGCTCAAGGGGCTGACCGAGGGCAAGTCCAACAAGGAAATCGCCCGCGACCTGGAACTCACCGAACCCACGGTCAAGCTGCACATGAAGACGCTGTATCGCAAGCTCGAGGCCTCGAACCGCACCCAGGCGGCGCTGATCGCGCGCGAGGCCGGGCTGTTCTGATCTATCCGTTCGGATAGGCCGGGTCTGCCAATGTCCCGCCGCGCCACCCGGGCGCGCGGCAGATTTCCCGCCCGGTCCGGTCTAGTCATGACGCACAAGGAGATGCCTCATGACGCTGCACTATGCCCAAACCGGATTCCCGACCAAACCCCGCCCGCGCCGGCGGCTGTCGTTTCGACGTATCCTGATGGGCGGCAAGGTCGGCGATCTGGGGCGGCTGCCGCGTTACCTCGCCTTTGCGCTTATCGGCGGCACGCTGATCTGGGCCCCGATCGTCGGTTACCTGCGCACCGCGCCGCTGACCTTCCTGTCGACCTCTTCGCTGATCCTGCCCGGATCGGGCGCCTCGGCCTCGATGAACCTCAACGGGATCGGGCAGGCGTCGTCCTATGCCAACTCGGCCTTTTCCTCCAACTCGGTCAGCCCGACCGAAACCTACAAGCGCCTGATCGGTGCCGACCGCATCCTCGCGGCCGCCGCCAAATCCATGAACCTCGACCGGGCCGCCTTCGGCAAGCCCCGGATCAAGCTGGTCGACCAGACCAGCCTGATTCATTTGGAGATGACCGGAAGCAGCGCCGAGGACGCGCAGGCGCGCGGCGATGCCCTGCTGGCGGCGTTCTTTGCCGAGCTTGACGCGCTGCGCATCGACGAGCAGACCACCCGCGAGGACAGCGGCCTTGCCGCCATCGGCGATTACCGCGCCTCGGTCGCCGCCACCCGTGCCGACATCGCCCGGCTGCAACGGGAAACCGGCCTGATCTCGGCCGACCAGTACGACGCCATCGTCGAGGCCACCCGCGTGCTGGAAAGCCGGGTGCAGGACCTCAGCGCCACCCTGCAGGAAAAGACCCAAAGCGTTGCCGCGCTCGAGGCGACACTGGGCAGCCCGGCGCAATCGGCGGCCGCCACGCTCAAGCTCTATGCCGACGCGCAGTTCATCGCCCTCACCGAAGAGGTCGGGCTGCACGCCGCCGGCCTTGCCGAGGCCCGCTCGCGCTTTGGCGAGGGGCACCCCAAGGTGCAGGAGGCCCGCGCCGCCCATGCCACCGCCAAAGCAGCCGCGCTGGAACAGGCCGGCGCGGTTACCGGCATGGGGGAACCCGCGCTTCAGGCGCTCGATCTCGCGCCTGCCGGCGCGCGGGCCGAGCTCTTGGCCGAGCTTGTCCGCATGGATGCCGAGCGCGCCGGCGTCGCCGAACAACACGCCACACTCTCCGCCCGGCTGACCGATGAGCTTGCGCGCCTGCAGGCCCTCGCCGCCCCGGCGGCCCGGCTGCAGGACCTGCAGCGCGATTTCTCGGTTGCCGAGGCGGTCTTTGCCACCGCCATCGCCCGCGCCCAGTCGACCAAGTCCGATGTTTATGCCTCTTACCCGCTGGTGCAGGTGCTGGAGAACCCGTCGCTGCCCGACCGCCCTTCGTCGCCCAATCGCAAGCTGGCGCTGGCCGCCGGGGTCGCCGCCACCTTGATGCTGCTGATGGGCCTTTCGCTGGGCTGGATCCGCTCCTCCGTGATCGGCCGCCTGCTCAAGGCCCCCGAGGGTGCCGAGGTCACCGCATGACCCCGCAGACCCCCGCCGAATCCCTCGTCTACAAGACGATCACCCTGACCTGGCCGTTCTACGCGGTCGGCGCGCTTTACGTGGTCGGCCCGGTGCTGGCGTGGATTCTCGGGGGGCTGGCCGTGCTGTCGCTCTACCTCGGGCCGGCGATCCGCGACGACCTGCGCGCCACCGGCCCGGTGCCGCCGATCATCTGGGCGTGGATCCTGGGGATGGGTGTCATGCTGGTGGCGCTCTGGGCCGGGCACCTTGATTGGGGGCTGGGCCTGAAACAGACGATCAAATCCTCGATCGGCTGGGCCAAGGGCTGGGCCCTGCTGGCGCTGTTCCCGCTGGTCGGCGCGGTGCTGCCGATCCGGCGGGAGATCCTCGTGCGCGGTCAATGCGTGCTGGGCGCTTGGACGCTGATGCTGGCGCCACTGCTGCTGGCGGCGCCCTACATCGGGCTGCCCGAACGGATCTTCACCTCGCCGCTCAAGGCGATCGGTGGCCCCGGCCCGGAATACTTCAGCGTCTATCTGTTCACCTTCGACCCGGCAAGCTGGACGCCGCGCTGGCAGTTCTACGCGCCCTGGTCGCCCTTTGCCGCGCTGCTGGGGGTGATCATGGCGCTCTTCGCGCTCGAGGAGAAGGACCGCAAGTGGATGCTGGCCGGGCTTGGCGCCGGCATCCTGATGATCCTCGCCTCGAAATCCCGCATGGGGCTGGTCGGGCTGGTCGCCTGCACCATCGCGCCGCGGATGATGCCGCTGTTGCTGCGCGGCTGGGCCTGGCACGTCACCGCCGCGCTGACCGCCTCTCTGGCGGTGATCGGCACCGCGCTGGTGACGCTGGCACAGGATGCTGTCGCCGCCTTCAAGGGCGCGCGGGCCGATAGCACAAGGGTCCGTGAAACCCTCCAGCGAATCGCGCGGGAACGCTGGCAGAACGATGCCCCGTGGTTCGGCCATGGCACCGTGCACCCCGGATCGCACGCGGTGGAATACATGCCGATCGGCAGCCACCACACCTGGTTCGGCCTGCTGTTCGTCAAGGGGATCGTGGGCTTGCTCGCGCTGCTGGTGCCGATGGTCTGGCACACCGGTTTCGCGATGCTCGACGCCACCCGCCACCCGCGTGGCCGGCTGCCGATGGGCATCCTGATGACGATGGTGCTGCTGTCTTTCGGCGAGAACATCGAGATCGAGGCCTACATGCTGTGGCCGGCTCTGGTTCTGCTGGGGATTCACCTGCGCGAGGTCGCGCAAGCGAGCGATCCATGAGACGCCCGCAGGTGCGCCCCGGCCGGCGTTGTTCCGGTCTGACAGGAAGGCGCCCGGAGCGAGGGCGCGATTGCAACCCGTGCGACGTCACCGTCGGTGGTTTCCCGCGCCCGCCGTGGCCGGCGCGGGGGCGGGCGGTCAGCCCATCTTTTCGCTGGCGTAGGAGCCGGGCGAGGCGGGGAACACCACCGTCTTGTTGCCGTTGATGAAGGTGCGGTGATGGATATGGGCGTGGATCGCGCGGGCCAGCACCTGGGCCTCGACGTCGCGGCCAAGCGAGACATAGTCGGCGGAGGACTGCGCGTGGGTGACGCGCACGGTGTCCTGCTCGATGATCGGACCCTCGTCGAGATCGGCGGTGACATAGTGGGCGGTCGCCCCGATCAGTTTCACGCCCCGTTCATAGGCCTGCTTGTAGGGATTGGCGCCCTTGAAGCTGGGCAGGAAGGAATGGTGGATGTTGATGATCCGCCCGGACATCTTCTGGCACAGCGCGTCGGACAGGACCTGCATGTAGCGGGCCAGCACGACCAGCTCTGCGCCGGTTTCCTCGACCACGGCCATCAGCCGCGCCTCGGCCTCGGGCTTGTTCTCCTTGGTCACCTTGATGTGGTGGAACGGGATGTCGTGGTTGACCACCAGTTTCTGGTAATCGAGGTGGTTCGACACCACGCCGACGATATCCACCGGCAGCGCGCCGATGCGCCAGCGATACAGCAGGTCGTTCAGGCAATGGCCAAACCGGGACACCATCAGCAGAACCTTCATCCGCTCGGAGCTGTGGTGCACGTCGAATTCCATCTCCATCCGTTCGGCCACCGGGGTGAAGCCCTCGATCAGCTGCTCGCGGGTCCGGCCCTCTTCGCTGTCAAAGCTGACGCGCATGAAAAAGCGGCCGGTCTGCAGGTCGTCGAACTGGTGGCTGTCGAGGATGTTGCAGCCGGTCTCGGCGAGATAGCCGGCAACGGCGGCGATGATGCCGCGCTGGGTGCGGCAGGAAACGGTAAGGGCGTATTTGCTCATGTGTGTCCGGTCCAGGGTTCGAGGGGCGCGGAGGGTGTCGCGGCCCCGGTGCATCGGGTTTCTATGTCAGCGCCGCGATGGGTTTTCCAGCGGCTCCGGCCCGGTTTTCGCACCGTTCGACCCGGTTGCCTGATCCGCATGCGACGCATTGCGAACAGCAGCGCACCATCGGAAATATTGCCACGGATAATGGAGCGGGTTGCGCGTGCAATTGGCGATTGCACGGGGCGCCTCCTGTCGGCATGATCCCGGGCAAGGAGATCACATGCCCGCAACGACATTTCTTGAAACGCCCCAGGGGCGCCGGCTCGCCTATCACCGCAGCACGGGGCAGGGGCCCTGGATCGTGTTCCTCGGCGGATTGAAATCCGACATGGAGGGGACCAAGGCACTGCACCTCGAGGCCTGGGCCAGGGCGCGCGGCCGTGCCTTTCTGCGGTTCGACTATT
The DNA here is from genome assembly GCF_040365005.1 of Aquicoccus sp. SU-CL01552. NCBI lineage: Bacteria > Pseudomonadati > Pseudomonadota > Alphaproteobacteria > Rhodobacterales > Paracoccaceae > Aquicoccus > Aquicoccus sp. SU-CL01552. Next base: position 98,875 of record NZ_BAABWV010000005.1, read on the forward strand.
CCGGTCACGGTGAAAGCAGCTGCACCTTCGAAGAGGGCTGCATCGGCGACTGGCACGAGGATGCGCTGGCTGCCGTCGGCGCGCTGACCGAGGGCGAGATCGTGCCGGTCGGCTCCTCCATGGGCGGCTGGCAGGCGCTGCTGATGGCGCGCGAGATCCCGCAGCGGATCAAGGGAATGGTCACCATCGCCGCCGCGCCCGACTTTACCGAGGACGGCTATTGGGCCAGTTTCACCGATGAGGAAAAGGACCAGCTCGCGCGCGAAGGGCAGGTGGTGAAGACCTCCGATTACATGGAGCCCTATGTCATCACAAAACGCATGATCGAGGATGGCCGCCGCCGGCTGGTGCTGCGTGACCCGCTGGCGCTGCCGTTCCCGGTGCGTTGCCTGCAGGGCACCGCCGATACCGCCGTTTCCACCGAAACCGCGCTGCGCCTGATGGATCACGCGACATGCCCGGACATGCGGCTGACGCTGGTCAAAGACGCCGATCACCGGTTTTCCGACGGCCCCTGCCTGGGGCTGATCGAGGCGGCGCTGGACGAGGTGCTGAAAGAGGGCTGATGCAGGTTTTTGAGAAGTGGTTGCGGCGGGGGATGCTTTCCCTCGGCGTGGTGGGCCTTGGTCTCTGGGCGTTCGGCCCCTATGAGCCGGTGCCGCTCAAGGCAGAGTTCGATCCGGCGCGACTGGAGGCGGGCGTGTCCGACTACCTGGCCGCGCAGGAGGCCCGGTTCGACGACATCACCCCCGGCGTGGAAAAGCGGGTGGTCTGGCGACCGGGCCATGAAGAGCAGCGCACGCCGGTCTCGATCCTGTACGTGCATGGGTTTTCTGCCACCTCGGAAGAGATCCGCCCGGTGCCCGATCTCGTGGCCGAGGCGCTGGACGCGAACCTGGTCTATACCCGGTTGCGCGGCCATGGGCGCGGCGGCGCGGCCATGGCGCAGGCGGATGTCGGTGACTGGATGGCGGACCTGGCCGAGGGGCTGGCGGTGGCCCGCGCCGTGGGCGACCGGGTGGTGGTGATCGCCACCTCGACCGGGGCGACGCTGGCCGCCGTGGCGATGCGGGATCCGCAGATGTCCGAGCGCGTCGCGGCGGCGGTGTTCGTCTCGCCCAATTTCGGCATCAACGATCCGGCGGCGGTGCTGTTGACGCTGCCCGCTGCGCGCTACTGGGTGCCGCTGGTGGCCGGGCGCGACCACGGGTTCACGCCGCAGAATGACGGGCAGGCGCGCTTCTGGACCACCGGGTATCCCACCGTGGCGCTGATGCCGATGGCGGCGCTGGTGCGCCGGGCGGCGCGGCTGGACTATTCCGGTGAGCGGGTGCCGGCGCTGTTCTGGCTGTCGGATGACGATGGGGTGGTGCGCCCCGACATCAGCCGCGAGATCGCCGCGCGCTGGGGCGGCGGCGCGCGGGTGCAGGCAGTGAAACCGGGGCCGGTGGACGATCCCAACGCCCATGTGATCGCCGGCGACATCCTGTCTCCGGACCAGACCGAGGTGGCGGCCCTGGGCATGATCGACTGGCTGCACGCGCAGGGGCTGCGGTAGGCCCATGCGGACACCGGGCAGCATGCGCGGGCTGGAGGAGCTGGGGCGCGTCCGGCTGTCGAAGCATTTCTTTTTCCGCGATTTTCTCTATTCCGAGATCGGCAGTTTCCATCGCGTCCCCAACCTGCCTGATGATCCCGACCTGGCGATCGAGACCGGCCGGGCGCTTTGCGAAACGCTGCTCGACCCGCTGGAAGAGACCTTTGGCCGGATCGCGGTGCGCTCGGGCTACCGCTCGGCGGAGCTGAACCGGTTCGGCAATGAGAATGGTCTGAATTGCGCCCGCAACGATCACCCGCTGGAATGCCATATCTGGGATCGCGGGCGCGGGGCCGAGCGGGTGGCCGGGGCCAGCGTGGTGATCCCCTGGTTCGCTGATCGTTACGCGCAGGGCCGCGACTGGCGCGATCTGGCCTGGTGGCTGTATGATCACCTGCCGTTTTCCGAGGTCTGGTTCTTTCCCCGGCTCTGCGCCTTCAACATCGCCTGGCGACCGGAACCGCAACGCCGCATCGACAGCTATATCGCCCCGCGCGGAACCCTGCTGCGCGCCGGGGAGGCACCGGCCGAGGCGCCCGAGCAACGCCGGGCGCGCCATCGCGATTTTCCGCCCTTTCGTGGCGTCGTCTACCCCTGACCGGGGTTGCAACCGCTTGCCGGGCCGGATGGAAAACCGCATGGTACCGGCAGGGGCCTGGGGCCCCGGTATCCGTCGATGCAAAAAAGGATTTCCGCATGACCGAAGCCCTTGTCCTGGTGCCCGGAATGATGTGCGACGCACGCATTTTCGAGCCGCAGATCAACATCCTGAGCCGCGAGCGCGCGGTGATGGTGGCCCCGGTCACCCAGGGCGAGCGGATCGAGGAGATCGCCTCGAACATCATCGACCAGCTGCCGCAGCGGTTCGCGCTGGCCGGGCTCAGCATGGGCGGCATCGTGGCGATGGAGATCCTGCGCCGGGTGCCCGACCGGATCACCCGCCTGTGCCTGATGGATACCAACCCGCTGGCGGAATCCCCGCCCGAGGCCGCCGCGCGCGAGCCGATGATCGTGGGGGTGCGCGCCGGCCGGCTGGACGAGGTGATGCGCGAGGCGATGAAGCCCGACTATCTCGCCCCGGGACCGCGCCGGATGGAGGTGCTGAACAGCGTCTATGCCATGGCCGCCGACCTGGGGCCAGAGGTGTTCGTGCGCCAGAACCGGGCGTTGCAACGGCGGCGCGACCAGCAGAGCACCCTGCGCAAGTGCAAGGCGCCGGCCCTGATCCTGTGCGGCGCGCATGACCGGTTGACCCCGGTGAAACGGCACAGTTTCATGGCCGAGCTGATGCCGACGGCCGAGCTGACGGTGATCGAAGGGGCCGGTCACCTGCCGACGCTGGAGGCGTCGGAAGCGGTTCTGGCGGCGTTGCGCGGCTGGTTCGAGATGCCGCGCCCCTCCGTGACGGACTGACGCCCGACGCGGGATCGCGGGTCGCAAAGCGGCGCGGCGGCATCAGCCCACCGCGCCCTTGTGCATATCAGCTGGCGGCCGCGTTGCGATTGGCCGGGCGTTTTGCGCGCCGGGGCGCCGGGGCCGAACTGTTGGCGTTCATGAACTCGATCACCAACGGGCGGATGTTGTCGCGCCAGGACCGGCCGGCAAAAATGCCGTAGTGACCGGCGCCGGGTTCGACGTGGCTGGCCTTCATGCTGTCGGGCAACCCGGTGCACAGGTCGAGCGCGGCGATGCACTGGCCGGGGGCCGAGATGTCGTCGTTGGCGCCCTCGACGGTCTTGACCGCGACCTTGGTGATCTTGCCGATGTCCACCTTGTGCCCGTCGACGACAAACGCGTTCCTGGCGACCTCGCCGTTCTTGAAGATGCGCTCGACGGTCGACAGGTAGAACTCGGCGGTCATGTCCATCACCGCGAGATACTCGTCGTAAAACCGGTTGTGGGCGTCGTGATCGCCGGCTTCGCCGCGCATCACGCGCTGGATCTGGTTGGAAAAGGCATCCGCATGGCGGTCCGAGTTCATCGAGATGAACGAGCTGAGCTGCAACAGGCCCGGATAGACCAGCCGTCCGACGCCCTTGTTCTTGAACCCGACCCGCTGGATCGCGGTTTCCTCGAGCTGGCCCATGGTCACGCGACGACCGAAATCGGTCACCTCGGTGGGGGTGGCGTCGGGGTCGATCGGGCCGCCGATCAGGGTCAGCGACAGCGGTTGCGCCTTGGGGTCCTGCTCGGCCAGGTAGGCGGTGGCGGCCAGAGCCAGCGGCGCCGGCTGGCAGACCGCGATCACATGGGTGTCCGGCCCCAGGTGGCGCAGGAAATCGACCAGGTAGAGGGTGTAATCCTCGATGTCGAACTTGCCCGCCGACACCGGGATGTCGCGCGCGTTGTGCCAGTCGGTCACGTAAAGCTCGCAATCGGGCAACAGGCTCTGGGCGGTCGACCGCAGCAGGGTGGCATAGTGCCCGGACATCGGCGCGACCAGCAGCACCTTGCGCGGCTGGATGTCCCGGCCCGGAACCTTGAAGTAGATGAGATCGCCGAACGGCTTCTCGACCACGGTCTGGATCTCGACCACGTGGTCCTTGCCATCCTCGCAGGTGACGGTGCGGATGCCCCAGTCGGGCTTGACCACCATGCGCTGGAACGTGCGCTCGGTCACCTCGCCCCAGGCGGCCATCCAGTTGAGCGCCGGGTTCGGCATCATGCTGAAGGCGGGGTAGGAGGCAAAGGATTGCGCCGTCGCACCAAGCCACTGGTTGGCGTTTCGGGCCGTCTCCATCAGGTCGTATGTCATCATATAGCGCATTCGGGTCTCCTCGGTTCGCGATTTACACCGTTAGGTTCAATCGTCGCTTTGCCTCCCGAACGCTGCGACGGTATTCTGCATGGCAGAAAGATTAGGGGGGATTCGTTAAAATGACAACTAGTGACGATGGTGGAGGCGCCGTGGCCGGCGAACCTCTCGACAAGTTGACCGAGAATCTCAAGAAGGTCGAAACCCTTTCCAAGCGGTTGATGGAGGTGATGTCGAACAAGACCACCCACAACCCGGCGCTGAACGCCCCGAACCAGGAGCTGTTTACCCGGGCCGCCACCGCCTATTGGACCCAGGCGGTGCAGAACCCGGCCAAGCTGCTTGAAAACCAGATCGAGTTCTGGGGCAAGTCGGTCAAGCATTTCGCCGAGGCGCAGCAGGCGCTGGCGCAGGGCAAGCTGGCCGCGCCCGAGGATCCCGGCCCCAGCGACAAGCGGTTTTCCAATCCGCTGTGGGACAGCCACCCCTATTTCAACTTCGTCAAGCAGCAGTACCTGATCAACGCCGAGGCCATCGAACACGCGGTCACCAGTGTCGAGGGCATGGACGAAAAGGAAAAGCGGCGGCTCAAGTACTTTGCCCAGCAGATCGTCGACATGATGTCGCCGACCAACTACCTCGCCACCAACCCGGATGCGCTGGAAAAGGCGCTGGAGACCGAGGGGCAGTCGCTGGTGCAGGGGATGGAAAACCTGATCGCCGACCTCGAGGCCAACGACGGCGAACTGGTGGTCCGCCTGGCCGACGAACAGGCGTTCGAGGTGGGCGGCAACATCGCCACCAGCCCGGGCGAGGTGGTGTACCGCAACCGGATGATGGAGATCATCCAGTACAAACCCACCACCGAGACCGTGCATGAAACCCCGATCGTGCTGTTCCCGCCCTGGATCAACAAGTTCTACATTCTCGACCTCAAGCCGCAGAACAGCCTGATCAAGTGGATCGTAGAACAGGGTTACACGCTGTTCGTGGTCAGCTGGGTCAACCCCGACCACTCCTATGCCGAGATCGGGCTGGAGGATTACATCGAAGAGGGGATCCTCGCCGCGATCCGCGAGGTCAAGGCGATCTGCGACGTGCCCCAGGTCAACGCCGTGGGCTATTGCATCGCCGGTACCACGCTGTCTCTGACGCTGGCGCTGATGAAGAAACGCGGCGACACATCGGTGAAATCGGCCACCTTCTTTACCGCGCTGACCGATTTCTCCGATCAGGGGGAGTTCACCCCCTTCCTGCAGGACGATTTCATCGACGGGATCGAGGCCGAGGTCGACGAACAGGGCATCCTGCGCTCCTACATCATGTCGCGCACTTTCTCTTACCTGCGGTCCAACGATCTGGTCTATGGCCCGGCGGTGCGCAGCTACATGCTGGGCGAGGCGCCGCCGGCCTTCGACCTGCTGTTCTGGAACGGCGACAGCACCAACCTGCCGGGACGGATGGCGGTGCAGTACCTGCGCGGGCTGTGCCAGCGTAACGAGTTCTGCGAGGGCGGCTTCAAGATCCTGGGCGAGACGCTGCACGTGAAGGACGTGAGCGTTCCTCTGATGTCGATCACCTGCGAGACCGACCACATCGCCGCCTGGAAGGATTGCTATCGCGGCGTGCAGAAGATGGGATCGCGCTCCAAGACCTTCATCGTCTCGGAGTCGGGTCATATCGCCGGGATCGTGAACCCGCCCAGCAAGAAGAAGTACGGACACTATACCAATACCGACCTGAAGGGCGATGCCGAGGCCTGGATGCAGGGGGCAACCTTTCACGAGGGGTCCTGGTGGCCGCGCTGGGAGGGCTGGCTTGCCAAGCGATCGGGCAAGCAGGTTCCGGCCCGCGACATCGGTGATTCGGAGCATCCGGGCCTCGCGGCGGCGCCCGGAACCTATGTGGTGGCCAAGCCAAAGGCTTGATTTAACGGCGTTCTGCCTAGTTTTTCTGCGTTGCAGCGATTTTTCTTGAATTGCTGCGACGCAGCATGCATATTGTCTCTAGACGAGTTGTAAACCGGGATCGTCCCGACCAGCGCAAGGATTAGTGACAATGGCAACTACCCAAGATTTTACCGCGATGATGAAAGATGCAATGGGCGCATTCCCCGTCGACACCTCCGCCATGGAAGGCGCGTTCAAGTCGACCGCGACCCTGAACGAGAAGCTGACCGGCGTGGCCCTTGAAGCCGCTGGGAAAACCTCGGAAATCTCGAGCTCCTGGACCAAGGACACGCTGGCCAAGCTGGCTGACCTGTCGAAAGCCAAGACCGAGCCGGCCGACTATGCCAAGGCGATGACCGATTTCGCCTCCGCCACCGCCGAGGTTGCCGCCGAGAACATGTCCGCCTTTGCCGAGATCGCCAAGAAAATGCAGATGGACACCGTCGAACTGCTGATGGCTGCCGGCAAGGACATCACCGAGGATGCGACCAAAGCCGTCAAGAAGGCCACCGACGAGGTGACCACGGCCGCCAAGAAGGCCGCCGCCAAGTAAGGCAACGATTTAAGCGCTGTTGTCCCTCTCTCCTCCCAACCGGTGCAAGAGCGCAAAAGGGCAGGTCGCAAGACCTGCCCTTTTTTTGTGGTTTTTCGGCCGGCGTTCTGCTGTTCCGACACAAAATGCTGCAGCGCAGAAAAATACCCTTGAAATGCTGCGATGCAGCAATATATAAACTTCACAAGACGACGGGCCTGCGCCCGAATGACACCGAGTTCAAAAGGACCAGACCGATGCTGAACAAAGATTACTCCGAAGTCATGAAAGACATGATGAACGCCTTCCCCGTGGACACCAGCGCCATGGACGATGCTTTCAAGACCACCGCCGCACTGAGCGAGAAGCTCTCGGGCGTGGCCCTCGAGGCCGCCGGCAAATCCGCCGAACTGTCCAGCCACTGGGCCCAGGACACCCTGGCCAAGGTGAACGAGATCGCCAAGGCCAAGGCCGAGCCGGCCGACTATGCCAAGGCGATGAGCGATTTCGCCTCGGCCTCGGCCGAGGTTGCCGCCGAGAACATGTCCGCCTTCGCCGAGATCGCCAAGAAGGTGCAGATGGACACCGTCGAGCTGATGATCTCCGCCGGCAAGGACATGGGGCAGGAGGCTTCGGCCGCGATGCAAAAGGCCGCCAGCGACGTGACCGCTGCCACCAAACCGGCCGCCGCCAAGAAGGCGACGCGCGCCAAGTAAGCCGCATCCGGGCCGCCCACGGGTGGCAACCATGACAGGGCAGGCCCAGCAGGGCCTGCCCTTTTTCGTGCCCGGTGCCGCCCCCCTCTCACCGCAACCGGATCGGTGGAACTCGGGCCATAGTTGCGTGATCACGCTTTTGTGAGTATAGTTAAAATTGAATTAATTTTTTCTCTGCCCGCCACGGCGGGATGCCTGATTGATGCAAGCGATTTTTCCCTTCGGGAGGAGGTTGATCGATGTGCGGGTTTACAGCGCGATTTTGCGCGGTCCTGTGTCTGTTTCTTGCGCCCGGGGTGGGGTCCGGTGGCGCAGGTGCGCAGCAGGCCGACGGGCTGGACAGCGGCTGGTTCGGCACCAGCCTGTCATTTTCCGAGACGATGCTCGACCGGCAGGACACTGTCACCAACAAGCTTTCTGCCGCGCTCCGGGCGCGCCAGGCGGGCGCGCTGGAGCAGAACCGCCTGTACCTCGGTGGGCGGGCCTTTGGCACGATCATCCATGAAGAGACGAACACGGCGGGCAAGTTCCCGATCCTGTCCCGTCTGCCGCCGAGCCATGCCTCGGGCCTCTCCGATACCTACCGGGTGGTCAACGAGGTTTCACTCACCGCCACCTTGACCCTGCCGCTGGTCACCGCATTTGCGCAGGGCGAATACACCGAGGTGCCCTACCCGGGGCAGGACGATGTCCAGTTGCGCAAGATCTGGGTCGCGATCGGCGATCTGGACCGCTCGCCGTTCTACCTCGCGGTCGGGCGCAAGTCGGTAAACTTTGGCAACTTCGCCAGCTATGCGCCCTTTACCCACACCCACAGCGCCCATTATTTCTGGGCGCAGGTCGAGGATCCGCTGATCGAACTGGGCTATGTCACCGACCGCACCGAAATCGCCGTCTCGCTGATCCCCGAGCACCGTGGCTTTCGCGTGGTCAGCAGCCCGGACAACAACGGAACCTACGACAATTACGCCCTGAACATCGCCCACCGGGTCGACCTGGGCGGCGATCTGAGCCTGAGGATCGGGGCCGGTTACCTGCGTGGCACGATCTATGACAGCGTGATCGCCTATCACCCGCCGAGCACGGGGATAAATCGGCGCTGGAACGGCGCCTATGACGTGAACGTCACGCTGAGCGGTGACAATTTCGACCTGATGGGGGAATTCACCCAAACCGAGCATATCTGGCCCGCCACCGGCCACAAGGTCACCGCGATGACGCTGCAAGGCCGCTATCGCTCGACCCTTTTCGGTCGCCCCTGCACCTATTCGCTGGCCGCCAGTCGCGGCATCCAGGGGGCCAAGGGCACCCCTTGGGAAAAGATGGATCAGGTCACCCTGGGTGTCGAGGTCGATGTGGCCAAGCACCTCAAGCTGGGGGCGGAATACCTGTTCAACGACGGCTTCGTTCCGCTGATCCTGCCCAAGGTGGTGTCCGATGCAGGCGTCACCTCGCACACGGTCGTCCTGGGGGCCAAACTCACGTTCTGATCCGCTGCACCCGGCCCAACAGCCGCTCTTTCTTTTTGTTTTGCGCTGGCTTAGTGTTTGCTGCAACGCAACGTGTTTGGAGGGCGAGACGTGGCCGCAGACCAGAAACCACTGCTGATCAAGCGTTATGCCAGCCGCCGGCTCTACAACACCGAGACAAGCGATTACGTGACGCTGGAAGATATCGCGGGGTTCATCCGCGCGGGCCGCGAGGTGCAGATCGTCGATCTGAAGACCGGTGATGACCTGACCCGGCAATACCTGTTGCAGATCATTGCCGAACATGAGAGCCGCGGCGAAAACGTGTTGCCGGTCAACGTTCTGAACGACCTGGTGCGCAGTTACATGCTGCCGGGCGGCGGCATGATGCCACAGTTCCTGCAATCCTCCTTCGAGATGCTGCGCGAGAGCCAGTCGAAGATGATGGAGAACATGACCGTGATGAACCCGATCTCCAAGATCCCCGGGTTCGAGGCGATGCAGGCGCAGCAAGAGGCCTTTCTCAAGGCGATGACCGGGGGGCTTGGCGGCAGCTGGTCCGGCCCGGAGGCCGAAGGCGGCGGCGAGAGCGGTGGCGCCAGCGGCGAGGATCTCGACGCGATCAAGAAGCAGCTCGCCGATCTTCAGGACAAGCTGTCCAAGCTGAAATAGACGCGCCGCTTGGCATGACAAGACTGGTGGTGTGACAGGACGGATGGTACCGGGCGCGGGGGCAGGGGGCTCCCGCGCCCGTTTTGTCAGGTGCCGTAGGCGCGGGTCGGGCCAGCGGCCTCGGCGGCGGCGCTGATCAGCACATCCGCGATGGCATCCAGTTGCTCGGGCTTCAGGTAGACCGGCAGCCGCACGTCGCAGGCCTGCATCAGCATGGCGCGGGTCTGTGGCAATTCCGGCAGATCCTTGATGAACTGCCAGTTCCAGAAGGCGCGCGCATTGTCGGCGCTCAACCCGAACACCTGCACCTTGACCCCGTTGGCACCGGCGGCCTCGGCAAAGGCGCGGGTCTGGCCCTCATCCAGGCCAACCAGGTTGAACTGGATCGAATCCGGAGCGCGCACCTCGGGGCCCAGTGGATCGGGCACCGACAGGAAAGGCGAGCCGTTCAGCTTGGCCGCAACGTGGTCGTGATTGGCGCGACCGTCACGCACACGGCGCAGCAATTCGGGCAGTTGCGGCCGGATCACCGCCGCGCTGAGGTTGCTCATCCGCAGGTTATACAGCGGCAACTGGTTCTGCCACTTGGCAAAGGCGGCCTCCAGCGCGTCGGTATTGTCGCCGTGCGGACCCTTGTGCTTTTTCCAGTTGTGCTCATAGGCGCCCGACATGATCACCGCGCGGGCCACCAGGTCGGCGTCGTCGGTGATCATGATGCCACCCTCGCCGGCGTTGATCATCTTGTAGGACTGGAACGAGAAACAGCCGATCTTGCCGATGGTGCCGATGTTGCGGCCGTCCCATGTGGTGCCCAGCGAATGCGCCGCGTCCTCGATCACCGGAATGCCGCGCGCGTCGCACAGCGCCATGATCGCATCCATGTCCGAGGTATGGCCGCGCATGTGGCTGATGATCACGGCCGCGATGTCCTGGTCGAGCTTGGCCTCGAAATCGGCCAGGTTCACCCGGTAATTCTCGCCCACCTCGCAGAGCACCGGCTGGCAATCCGCATGCACCACCGAAGAGGGCACGGCGGCAAAGGTAAAGCCGGGGATCAGCACCCGCGCGTCACGCGGCAGGGCCAGCGCCTTGAGCGACAGGAACAGCGCCGCCGAACAGGACGACACCGCCAGCGCGTACTTGCTGCCGATCATCTCCGCGAACTCCCGCTCCAGCAATGCGACCGGCGCATCCTGCGGCGCGGTATAGCGGAACAGGTCCCCCGATTGCAGCAGCGCATCAATGGCATCGCGCGCGGCGGGGGGGATGGGCTCGGCGTCGTGGACGTTCGGGATGGCTGTCATATTTCTGTTTCCTTAATAGAGCCTTTCAAAAATATAAAACAGTGGCAATGAGAAGCCAAGCGCGCACGCCAAAACGTCCGGCGAAATCCGGCCGGTGACGCAGCGTGCGTTGCAGATCGGAAACAGGCGGTGGATCAGATCCCCAGCCGGTCGCGCAGCGAAAACCAGGTCATCGCCAGCACCAGCAGCGGGTTGCGCAGGGCCGGCCCGCCGGGAAAGGGCGTGTTGGGCAGGCGCGACATGGTGTCGAACCCTTCCGCCTCGCCCCGGATCGCCAGCGCCATCAACTGCCCCGCATGGGTGGCGGTGCCGACCCCGTGCCCGGAATAGCCCGAGGCTGACAGGATGTTCGGCGCCACCCGCGCGAGATAGGGCAGCCGCTTCATGGTGATCGCCAGCGTGCCGCCCCAAGCATAGTCGATCCTGACGTCGCGCAGGTGCGGGTAAATCTCGCACATCGGCTTGCGCACCGTGGCGGCAATATCGGCGGGGAAGCGATAGCCATAGCTTTCACCGCCCCCGAACAGCAGCCGCTTGTCGGCGCTGAGACGGAAATAGTTGACCACGAACCGGCTGTCGGCCACCGCGATATCCTTGGTCAGAACCTTCGCGGCCTCGTCGCCCAGCGGCTCGGTCGCGGCGATGAAATTGTTGATCGGCATCACTCGCGCGGCGACCTTGCCGTTCAGCCCGCCGAGATAGCCGTTGCAGGCCAGCACCACGTGATCGGCGGTGACGCTGCCCGCCGGGCAGGTCAGGCGGGCCGGGTGCCCCTCGTCGATTTGCAAGACCTCGGTGTTCTCAAAGATGCGCACGCCCGCATCCCGCGCCGCCCGCGCCAGCCCGAGGGCGAAGTTCAGCGGATGCAGGTGCCCGGCGCCCCAGTCCACCACGCCGCCCCGGTAATCGGGCGAGGGGCAGAGCGCGTGAAACGCCTCTGCGTCCAGCGCCTCGATTTGATCATATCCATAACGGGTTTGCAGCAACGCGGCATAGTCGTGCAGGTGCCTCACGTCGCCCTTGGACGATCCGGCCCAGGCCACGCCGGGTTTCAGATCGCAGTCGATGCCGTGTTTCGCCACCAGCCCCTTGACCAGGTCCTTGGCGTCTTCGGCCAGGGTCCAGTATGTTTTCGCCTCGTCCGGGCCGACCAGCGATTCCAGACCGTCCTGTTCCACCCGCTGACCGCTGCCCAACTGGCCGCCGTTGCGCCCCGAGGCGCCAAAGCCGACCCGCTGCGCCTCCAGCAGCACCACCGACAGCCCGGCCTCGGCCAGGTGTAGCGCCGCCGACAGCCCGGTATAGCCGGCGCCGACGACACAGACATCGGCGCGCGCCTCGCCCTCCAACGCCGGGAAGGGGGGCAGCTCATGCGCCGTGGCCGCGTACCAGCTGGCGGGATACGCGCCGCGCTGGTCGTTGGAATAGAGCAGGTTCATCGCCGGTCTCGCCCCTTGTACAATTCGCGCCCGAAATTCCCCGAACGGGGTTACACGTTCAGCAGCAGATGCTCGCGCTCCCAGGGCGAGATCACCTGCAGGAACTCCTCGTATTCCGAGCGCTTGACGATGCCGTAGACGCGGCAGAACTCCTCGCCCAGCACCGCGTGCAGATCGGGGGACTCGTCGAACAGGTCCAGCGCCTGGCCCATCACCTGCGGAATGTCCGGTTCACCGTCATAGGCATCGCCGCGTTGCTGCCGGTCCGGGCGCTCTTCCTGCACCAGGCCGAGATAGCCGCAGGCCAGGCTGGCGGCGATGCCCAGGTAGGGGTTGCAGTCCATCCCGGCCAGCCGGTTTTCCACCCGCCGCGCCTCGGGCCCCGAGAGCGGCACGCGAATGCCGGTGGTGCGGTTGTCGCGGCCCCAGCTCAGGTTGATCGGCGCGGCGTGGTCGCGCACGTAGCGGCGATAGGAGTTGACGTAAGGCGCCAGCACCGCGATCGCCGAGGGCAGGTGTTTCTGCAAGCCGCCGATGAAATGGTAAAAGGCATCGGTTTCCCCGCCCTGCGGGCCGGAAAACAGGTTGTTGCCGCTTTCGATGTCGATGATCGAGTGGTGCACATGCATGGCGCTGCCCGGCTCTTCGGCGATAGGCTTGGCCATGAAGGTGGCGAAACAGTCGTGGCGCAGTGCTGCCTCGCGGATCAACCGCTTGAAATAAAACACTTCGTCGGCCAGCTTAACCGGGTCGCCGTGGCGCAGGTTGATTTCCAGCTGACCGGCGCCGCCCTCTTGCGTGATGCCGTCGATCTCGAAGCCCTGTGCCTCGGCGAAATCATAGATGTCGTCGATCACCGGGCCGAATTCGTCCACGGCGGTCATCGAATAGGCCTGCCGCGCGGCGGCGGGGCGGCCGGAGCGGCCCATCATCGGTTCGATCTCTTTCGCCGGGTCGACGTTGCGGGCGACCAGGTAGAACTCCATCTCGGGGGCGACAACCGGCTCCCATCCCTTGGCGTGGTAAAGCTCCACCACCCGTTTCAGCACGTTGCGCGGGCTGAACGGGATCGGCTCTCCCTCGCGGTCGTGAGCGTCGTGGATCACCTGCAGCGTCCAGTCGCCGGTCCAGGGGGCGGCGGTGGCGGTGGACATGTCCGGCTTGAGGATCATGTCGCGTTCGATGAATCCCTCTTCGCCGGCGGCCTCGCCCCAGTCGCCGGTGATGGTCTGGTAAAAGATGCTGTCGGGCAGGTGGAAATAATCCTGCCGCGCGAACTTGCTGGCCGGCACCGCCTTGCCCCGGGCGATGCCGGGGAGGTCGGAAATGATGCACTCCACCTCGTCGAGGCGGCGGCCTTCGAGATAGGCCTGCGCGGCCTCGGGCAGGGTTTTCAGCCAGTCGGTCATTTCGACCTCTCTTTCTTAAAGAAATCGGCCATGAACCCGGCAATGCGGGCCACGTCCAGCGGCGCGTCGAGCTGTTTCTCGGCGTCGGAGAGTAGCGCGTCGGGCACCACCCCCTTGCCTCGGGTGCGGATCAGGCCCTCGATGAACTCGGGGGTGAACTCGGGGTGTGGCTGCACCGTCCAGATGCTATCGCCATAGGCCAGGATGGCGTTCTCGCAAAACGGGCTGCTGGCCAGGACGCGGGCCCCTTCGGGGCGTTCGGTCACCTGGTCCTGGTGCCAGGCGTTCAGCGCGACCGTCTCGCCGCCCAGGTCGTACTCGGTGCGCCCGACGGACCAGCCGCCATCGTATTTCTCGACCTTGCCGCCAAGCGCCTGCGCGATGATCTGGTGGCCGAAACAGACGCCGATCAACGGCCGGCCGCTGTCGCGGATGTCACGGATGAACTGTTCCAGCGGCGGGATCCAGGGGTGAGCCTCATAGGCGCCATGGCGCGAGCCGGTGATCAGCCAGCCGTCCGCCGCCTCGGGGCTGTCGGGCAGGACGCCCTCCAGCACCGGGTATGTTTCAAAGGTAAAGCCGTGTCCGCCCAGCAGGGTGCGGAACATCTGGTCGTAATCCCCCGTCGATCCGATCAGGTCGTCGGGGGCGTGGCCGGTTTGCAGGATGCCGATTTTCATGAGTCACCGATTGTGGAATGGGTCGAACCTAGGCGCAGGTCCGGGGCCGCACAAGGCCGTGCGGATCAGACCGTGTCGAGATAGATATCCACCTGTTCTGCCGGCGAAAGCTCGGCCATGTAATGCAGTTCCTGCCGCTTGGTCAGGACGAAGTTGCGGATCAGGCCGGGATCGAAGATGCGCGGCATGATCTTGCTGTCGGCAAAGATGTCGATGGCCTTGCCCCAGTCGATCGGCATCTGCGGCAGGTCGAGCTCATAGGCGCTGCCGGTGATCGGAGCAGGCGGCTCGGCGCCGTCCTCGATCCCGTTCAGCGCCGCGCCCAGCACGGCGGCGACCATCAGGTAGGGGTTCACGTCACCGCCCGCGACTCGGTGCTCGATCCGCCGCGCGGCGGGGTTGCCCGAGGGGATGCGCAGGGCGGCGGTGCGGTTCTCATAGGCCCAGCAGATGCTGGTGGGGGCGTGGTTGCCGGGCACCAGCCGGTCATAGCTGTTGCCGTGCGGGGCAAAGACCAGCGCGGAATCATGCATCGCGTCGAGACAGCCGGCAACGGCATGGCGCAGGGTGTCGGTGCCCTGCGGGCCGCCGTCGTCAAAGACGTTGTTGCCCTCGTCGTCGAGGATCGAGAAATGCATGTGCAGTCCCGAGCCGGAGTAATCCTCATAGGGTTTGGCCATGAAGGAGGCGGCAAAGCCGTGCCGCCGGGCCATCCCCTTGAGCAGCATCTTGAACAGCCAGGCATCGTCGGCGGCGCGCAGCGCGTCGGACTGGTGCATCAGGTTGATCTCGAACTGGCCCAGCCCAGCCTCGGAGATGGCGGTATCGGCCGGGATGTCCATCTCTTCGCAGGCATCGTAGAGATCGCCGAAGAAGGTGTCGAAGGCATCCAGCGCCCGGATCGACATGATCTCGGCCGCCTTGCGCCGCTTGCCCGAGCGGGGTGAGACCGGCACCTGGAGGCTCTTGCCGCTGTCGTCGATCAGGAAGAACTCCAGCTCGACGGCGACCACCGGCTTCAGTCCGCGCGCCTTGTAACGGTTGAGCACGGCGGCCAGCGCGTGGCGCGGATCGCCCTCGAACGGGCGACCGTCGTCGCGGTACATCCAGATCGGCAAGAGCGCGCTGGGCGAACTGAGCCAGGGCATCGGGACGAAACCGCGCTCGGTCGGGCGCAGCACGCCGTCGCGGTCGCCGCTTTCGAATACCAGCGGACTGTCGTCGATATCCTCGCCCCAGATGTCGAGGTTCATCACGGAAAGCGGAAACCGCGTGCCGTCGCTGACCACCTTGTCGGCGAAGCGGGCCGGGATCCGCTTGCCGCGCGGTTGGCCGTTGAGGTCGGCGGCGGCCACGCGGATCGAGTGGATCTGCGGGTGCTTGCGAAGAAAGTTCTGCATTCTGTCACCTGCTCGCGGGCGCGGGACATCGCCCCGGAGCGGGGCGCCAAACCGCGCCGATAATTTGATCAAATTATTGGTAGCCCGGCACAGGCCATCACGCAAGGGAAGAGTTGCGGCCTCCATGACGGAACCCGCCGCCCGCCGGTGCATTGGTGGTTTTCTGTGCGTGTCGCGGGGTGGTTCGGTTACCGCAGCAGGTTTGGCCGCAGCCGCAGCCGGGCGCGCCGGTCCGCCGGCAGGTGCCGGTTGAGCCGTCGGTTGACCAACCCGAAGCTGCCCACGATCGTCAGCGTGACCAGGATGAAATACATCGCCAGGATCGGGTAGGGGATGAATGGGTTGAAAGTCTTGTCGGCAAAGTAGCTGGCGTAATACAGCGCGTCGCCTTTTTGCCGCCAGGCCGGAAAGCCCGAGAAAAAGACCAGCGTGGTCGCGTGGAACAGGAAGATCGCCTCGTTGGTATAGGCCGGCCAGGCCAGCCGCAGCATGGTGGGCCAGGTGATCTTGCGAAACTTCTTCCAGCCCGAGAAACCATAGGCATCGGCCGCCTCGAGGTCGCCGCGCGGGATCGACAGCAGCGCACCGTAAAAAATCTCGCCCGAGTAGGCGGCGGTGTTGAGGAACAGCACCACCACCGCCCCGAGCCCCGCCGAGGTGAAGGGATCAAAGATGGAACTCACGCCCTTGAGGCTGAGAAACAGGAAGTAGGCAAAGAAGAACTGGATGAACAGCGGCGAGCCCCGGAACAGGAAGATGAACCATTCCGATGTCTTGCGCAGCAACAGGTTGTGCGACGCCTTGCCCATGGCCAGCGCGGTGGCCATGAAAAAGCCGGCCAGCAGGGCGATCAGCCCGAAATAGACGTTCCAGATCATGCCCGAGCCGATCAGCGTGAATTGCTCGCACAGGGTGAAATCGTCGCGCGGCAACAGCCGCTCGCCGATCCCGAGCGAGCGCAGGGCGTAATCCTGAACGGTTTGCCAGCAACTCATGGCGGCCCTCCTGCGGCGCGGCGCTGGGCCTCGCCGGCGGCGGTGGCCTGCCCGCGCGAAAGCCGGCGCATGATTCGGTCCAGCACCAGTTCAGAGGCCTTGGTGAACAGCAGGTAAAACACCAGCAGCGCGAGGAAATACCACATCCGCCAGTCGGCATGGGGGTAATCGGTAAAGCGCGGGTTGGCGGTGCCGCCCAGCTTGCGCGCCCAGTAGACGATATCCTCGACCCCCAGCAGGAACAGCAGCGGGGTCGCCTTGATCAGCACCATCCACAGGTTCGACAGCCCCGGCAGCGCATAGACCCACATCTGCGGCACCAGGATGCGCCAGAAGGTCTGGCGGTGGCTCATGCCATAGGCCTCGGCGGTTTCGATCTGGGCCCTTGGGACGGCGCGCATCGCGCCATAGATCACATTGGCGGCAAAGGCCCCGAACACGATGGCAAAGGTCAGCACCGCAAGGAAAAACCCATAGGTTTCATGCACCCATTGCGGTGCGGTGCCCAGCGGCAGCTTGGCCTGGGCGCAGACCACGAAATCATTGCCCTGGCGGATCGGCTGATCCCAATCGGGGCATTTCACCTTGTGCCGCATCCATTCAAAGGCCTGGTCGAGGGCGATCACGAAGAACAGAAAGAACGCGATATCCGGGACGCCGCGCACGATCGCGATATAGGCCTTGCCGACCCAGCGCAGCGGCAGGAATCGCGCGCGCGCCGCACTTGCCCCGCTGAACCCGAACAGCAGCGCAGCCGGCGCGGTGATCGCCAGCAGCAGCAGAACGGTCACGAAAGAGAAATAGAATCCCATATGCTTGCCTGTCGTGAGGTAACAGGCAAACCATTGCAGCTTTGGAAGTGTGTCGGGATCAGTGCAAAAATTGAACATGCTGCGCGATCAGGGGGCCCACCCCCGATACGGTCCGGGGGTGGGCGTTAAACAGGGTCGGAAGGCGATCAGAACGTGCTGGCCACTTCCCATTTCGAGATCATCGCGTTGAGGGTTCCGTCGTCCTTCATCGACTGGATGGCCGCGTCGAACTTGTCCTTCAAAGCGGTGTCGGATTTGCGAAAGCCCATGCCGACGCCACCGCCGATCGCTTCTTCACGCTCGAGCAGGACGAGCTCCGCCTCTGCGTCGGCGACCGGCGCGAGATAGGACTTGTCGGCCAGCACCGCGTCAGCCTCGCCGTTGCGGACCGCGGCGATGGTTTCCTCGGGCGTTGCGAACTCGACCAGCGTCCAGCCTTTTTCGGCCACGAAGGAGGCCTGGATGGTGCTGGTCTGGGCCGCGATCACCGCGCTTTCGACGTCCAGATCGGGCGACATCGCCAGATAGGCCGAGGGGTCCGGCGGCGTGTAGTTGGTGGTAAAGTCGATCACTTCCTGGCGCTCGGCGGTGATGCTCATGCCGGCGATGATCGCGTCATAGTTGCCCGAGACGAGGTTGGGGATGATCGAATCCCAGTCGTTGGTGACCCATTCACAGGTCAGTTCGGCGCGTTTGCACAGCTCATCGCCCAGCTCGCGCTCGAATCCGTCGACCTCGCCCTTGTCATTGATATAGTTCCACGGCTCATAGGCGCCTTCGGTGCCCAGGCGGATGGTTTCGGCAGAGGCCATCCCGGCGCAAAGCGCCAGGGCGGCGGTGGCAAGAACCAGTTTTTTCATTTGGATACTCCCTTTTTTGATCTTGGTCATTTGAGGTTAGGCCGCGTGGGTTGTCGAGGACAGGAACCCCCGCAGACGTTCTGATTTGGGCGCGCCGAACAGCGTTTCAGGCGGGCCCTGTTCCTCGATTCGGCCCAGATGCAGGAACACCACGTGATCGGACACGTCATGGGCCATGTTCATGTCATGGGTGACGATGAGCATGGTGCGCCCCTCGGTGGCCAGGTCCTTGATCACGCGCACAACTTCCTGTTCCAGTTCCGGGTCCAGCGCGCTGGTCGGCTCGTCGAACAACAGCGCCTCGGGCTCCATGCAAAGGGCGCGGGCGATCGCCGCGCGCTGCTGCTGGCCACCGGAGAGCTGCGCCGGGTAGGCATCGCACTTGTCGCCGATGCCGACCTTGTCGAGATACCTGCGCGCCGCCGCTTCCACATCGGCGCGGTCACGCCCCAGCACGGTCAGCGGCGCCTCCATCACGTTTTGCAGGATGGTCATATGGGCCCAGAGGTTGAATTGCTGGAACACCATGGACAGGTTGGTGCGGATCCGCAGCACCTGGCGCGGATCGGCCGGGCGACGGTGCAGCCCATGCCCCTTCCAGGTCACCGGCTCGCCCTTGAACAGGATTTCGCCCTGCTGGCTGTCCTCGAGCAGGTTGGCGCAGCGCAGCAGCGTCGATTTGCCCGATCCGGAGGATCCGATCAGCGAGACGACATCACCCTTGTGGGCGGTGATGTCGACGCCCTTGAGCACCTCCAGCTCACCATAGCTTTTGTGCAGGTCGCGAATTTCGATGACGGGCGTTGCGTCGGCCACGGGTGCTCCGGGTCTGATGTCGGGTCAGTTCGATACTAGGGCGGAAAATTTTGCGTATTGCAACTTTCAAAACGCCGGAACGACAATCGAACCGTCCGAATTGACCAAAGGCCGACCGCAACGGGTGGGGTTTCGGGCAGGGTCAGGCGGCGGGCGGCGGCGGTGTGGGGACCGCGAGATAGGCGCTTTTCGTCAGGAACTCGATGCCGCGCAGGTGCAGCGCGGCGCGGTCGGCGGGGGAGAGGGCGGCGACGGCACGGGTCAGGGCGGCGCGCAGCGGTTCGGGATCGCGGTTGGCAGCGGTGATATAGGGCAGGGCGGGGGTGGGCGCGGTGGTGCCGATCACCCGCAGCGCGTCCACCACCGGATCGTGATCACGCAACAGCGCCCAGGTCACAGCGTCGATCCCGGCGATATCGGCGCGCCCCTCGGCCACGGCATGGGCCGAGGCCGCGTGCGCCCCGGTTCGCAACAGGTGGGAAAAGCCGATGCCGCGCTCGGTGAAATAGGCATATGGTGCTGCCCAGCCCGATTGCGACAGCGCCTCGTTATAGGCCAGCGTTCCGCCGGCGAAATCCTCCGGCACCGCGCCGGGCGCGTCGGCCCGCACCACCAGCACCGAGGTGTAGTGACCGGGCGGGCAGCCCGGCAGGCCGTGATCGGGGGTGGCCACCAGCGTGACCGCGTCGTGCAGCCGGGTCCGGTAGGGCATGCCGCAGGTCTGTGCCAGCAGCAGTTCGGGCGATTGCCAGACCTCCCAGGGGTCGGCATCGCGGTCCAGCCTCTCCGGTCCCTCGCCTAGGGCTGTGCGAATCCCGGTCCAAAGCCTGTCGTTGGCGGCGCGCAGCGGGGCCATGTCGTACATGCCCAGCCAGGCGATCACCCGCGCGCGGCCTTTTGCCGGGCCAGCGCAGAGTCGCGGTCGTTCACCCCCAGCAGGTTGGCCACCAGCCGCAACAGCGCGTCCTCCTCCTTGGCGCGTTCCCCATCGGCGAGCACCACCGACCAGGCGGCTTCGACCACGGCGCGTCGCTCTTCATAGGGCACGGCGTCCTTGATCGCGCGGGTAAAACGGACGGTGTCGGGGGCCTCGGACTCCAGCGTCTCGGCGCGGCCACGCAGCGCCGTGGCCTCGAACGGCGAGAGGCCATAGCGGGTGGCGGTCACCCGGTCGATGCGGTCGCGTTCGGCCTGGGCATAATCGTTGTCCGAGCGCGCGATGCGGACCAGAAGCGCGCTCAGCGCCAGCCGGGCATCGTCTTCGGTCAGGGGATCGGGGTCGGGCCGGGTCAACCGGGACAGGAAATCGCGGAACATGACTGTCGATATATAACCGCGCCCCTGCCACGCCAAGGGCGCGCGGTCAGAGCCGGGCCTGAACCCGGTCGCGCGCGGCCTCGCTGTCGGCGAAACTCAGGCCCATCGCCTTGCGGGCCTCCTCGATGATCTTCAACTCGCCCTCTTTCTGCTCACCGTCGGCCAGCACCACCTCCCACAGGGCGTCCAGCGCCGCGAGCCGTTCCTCGAGCCCGGTGGTCTCGCGGATCAGCTTGCCGAAGGTATCGGTCTCGGGGGCGGCCGAGTGCAGTTTCTCGCAGGTGGCCCGCACCTTGGCGGCCTCGATCGCGTTGTGCTGGTACATCCGGGCCAGGATGCGGTCGATCAGGCTGATCTCTTCGACCTGGTAATCGCGGTCGGCCTGCGCCACCCGCACCAGGAGCGCCCCGAGCGCGAGTTCCGCATCCGGATCGGGAAGTGCCGCCGGTGCCGCCGGTCGGAACGATTGGAACAGCTTTTTCAACATTGCCGGACCCTTTTTTCGTTTCGTTCCCGCGTCTGGCGCGGATCAGCCGTCATAGCCCTCGACGATGACCAGATCGCCGGTCGAGACCGCTTCGCGAATCTCCTTCGCCGCCTGATACCCCGCGCTGTCGTAACAGGCCACAGCCTTGTCATAGCTGTCGAATTCGATCACCACGGTGCGTTTTCGCACGGTGCCTTCGCGAACCTCCTGCGGGCCGCCACGGACGAGAAAACGGGCGCCGTATTCGGCAAAGGGCACGGCGTTGGCGTCCCGGTAGCGTTCGTACACATCGGCGTTCTGTACGTCCACATGACCCACCCAATAGCCTTTTGTCATTACCTGTTCTCCTTTAGCGGCGCCGGAAGTCTGCCGTCGCGACGCGTCCTTGGCAAGCGGATTGCCCTCAACCGGTGAGCCGGGGGCAGCCAAACCGCAGATCGTCCAGCGCGACGCCGCCCGGATCGCGGTTCTCGACCGTCATGCCGGCGATGCGGGCAGAGGGGTCGAACAGCGCATGTTCGGTGATCCCTTCGGGCAAGGTCAGCTGCCTCAGTGCGATGCGGGTCCCGTCGCGCGCATAGAGCGTGAGGGTGACGTTGCCCCGGTGCCCGGTGTTGAGCCCCAGCGCGCTGCTGTACTCGGTGTGCACGCGCAGCCCCACGGCGCAGACATCGCGGCGAAACAGCACCGCCACCGCACCTTCGCCACGTGCCAGCGGGTCGGGTTGGCCCAGCGCGCCCAGCGGATAAAGCGCCATCGAACCGAACCCCTCGTGCAGCGACAGGCTGACCACCTGGCCCGGTTGACCGGGCCGCAGCGCCAGCGGGGCCTTGGGTGCGCCGCGCAGCACGTCGTGCGGGCCGCCCTCGTCGATCCGTTCGGCCTCGACGCTCTGACCTTGGAACGCCTCGCCCAGAAGACCGCCGGGAAAGGCGATGCCATGATCGAAATCATACCCCGGATAGGGCCTCGCCGGCAGCCGGTCGAAGGTGACCAGACCGGGGGCGAGGGTTTCGAGCTCGCGATAAGGGACCTCGACCACCTCCTGCGCGGTGGCGGCGGTGGCCCCGAGGGCGAGGAGCAGGGCGATCAGGCGCATGGTGGGGCCGGAGGAGGAAGGCGGCAATGCGCCCCCCTCACACCAACCGCGAGGTTTCCTTGGCCGCGCGGACGAAATCCTTGAACAGCGGGTGCGGCTCGAAGGGTTTCGATTTCAGTTCAGGGTGGAACTGGACGCCGATGAACCACGGGTGATCCGACCATTCGACGATCTCGGGCAGGCGCCCGTCCGGCGACATGCCGGAGAAATGCAGCCCGCACTCCTCGAGCTTGTCGCGGTACTTGATGTCGACCTCGTAGCGGTGGCGGTGGCGTTCCTCGATCTGGGTGGTGCCATAGACCTTGGCGACGCGGGAGCCCTCTTTCAGCACCGCGTCATAGGCGCCCAGCCGCATGGTGCCGCCCTTGTCGTCGCTGGCGCTGCGGGTGACCTTGTAGTTGCCCTGCACCCATTCCTTGAGGTGATAGACCACCGGTTCGAACCGTTTCTTGCCGGCCTCGTGGTCGAATTCCTCCGACCCGGCGGTCTTGACCCCGGCAACGTTGCGCGCCGCCTCGATCACCGCCATCTGCATGCCAAGGCAGATCCCCAGGTAGGGCACCTTGTGTTCGCGGGCGAACTGGGCCGCCTTGATCTTGCCCTCGGTGCCGCGCTCGCCAAAGCCGCCGGGCACCAGGATGGCGTCGAAATCCTCGAGATAGGGCGCCGGGTCCTCGGTGTCGAAGATCTCGGCATCGACCCATTCCACAGCGACCTTGACCCGGTTGGCCATGCCGCCGTGGGTCAGCGCCTCGGCGATGGATTTATAGGCATCCTCGAGCTGCGTGTACTTGCCGACGATGGCGACCTTCACGTCGCCCTCGGGGTTGTAGATGCGATCTGCCACATCCTCCCACCGGGACAGCTCGGGGCGCGGCGCCGGGCTGATCTGGAAGGCATCGAGAACCGCCTGATCCAGCCCCTCACCGTGATAGGCCAGCGGCGCCTCATAGATCGATTTCAGGTCCTGCGCGGCGATCACCGCCTCGGGGCGCACGTTGCAGAACAGCGCCAGTTTCTCGCGTTCCTTCTGCGGGATCGGCCCCTCCGACCGGCAGACCAGGATATCGGGCGCCAACCCGATCGAGCGCAATTCCTTGACGCTGTGCTGGGTCGGCTTGGTCTTGAGCTCGCCGCTGGCCTTGATGAAGGGCAGCAGCGTCAGGTGCATGAACAGGCACTGACCGCGCGGTTTTTCCTGGCTGAACTGGCGGATCGCCTCGAAGAAGGGCAGCCCTTCGATGTCGCCAACCGTGCCGCCGATCTCGCAGAGCATGAAATCGACCTCGTCCTCGCCGATGCGGATGAAATCCTTGATCTCGTTGGTGACGTGGGGAATGACCTGAATCGTCTTGCCGAGGTAATCGCCGCGGCGTTCCTTTTCCAGCACGTTGGAATAGATCCGCCCCGAACTGACCGAGTCGGTCTTGCGCGCGGCCACCCCGGTAAAGCGTTCGTAGTGGCCGAGGTCGAGGTCGGTCTCGGCGCCGTCGTCGGTGACGAAGACCTCGCCATGTTCGAATGGCGACATCGTGCCCGGATCGACGTTGAGGTAGGGGTCCAGCTTGCGCAGCCGCACCGAGAAGCCGCGTGCCTGAAGCAGCGCCCCCAGCGCCGCCGAGGCCAGCCCCTTGCCAAGTGAGGATACGACACCGCCGGTGATGAAGATGAAACGCGCCATTGTTCGGCTGCTCCCGTGATTGCCTGTATTTCCGATGCCCGAAGCGGTCGAAAAACCGCAGCATCACGGGACTTCATGGTTACAGGATTCGCACGCCATGCGCAAGAGAACCGCAAGATGCTGTTGCGGTTCTCGTCCTGTTTTCTAGGTTTGGTGGTTTAGTCGGCGCGCGGCACCAGCGGTGCGTTATCGCCCTCGGCCGGCGGCAACAGGTCCTGACCCGCCGGCAGATCCGGCGCGCTGGTGTCGGGTTCCTCGACCGCGGGGGCATTGCCCAGACGGTCGATCACCGAGGTACCGGCCGATTTTTCCGCCGCGATGATGGTCAGCAGGATCGAGGTCACGATGAAGGCCGCCGCGAGGATCCAGGTCACCTTGCCCAGGGCGGTCGCCGCCGCGCGGCCGCTCATGACGCCGCCGCCACCGCCGCCACCCATGCCCAGCCCACCGCCTTCCGAGCGCTGAAGCAGCACGACGGCGATCAGGCCGACGGCAAGAAGGAGGTGGATGATGAGGACGACGTTTTCCATGAGTTCCTGCAGCGCTTTCCCGGTGTCGCGGGGTATGTAGGGAAGTTTGCCGGGCGGGGCAAGCAAACAGTTTCGCGCCGTCGCTTTCCGGGCGGGCAACTGTGGGCTGGACAAATCGGCGCGCGGGCGCGCAATCTGCGCCCATGCCACACGATCACCATGACCACGACGATCCGCACGCCCTGCTGCCGCCTGACCCGGCGCTGCGGGTGCGGGCGCTGGAAACCCTGCTGGCGCGCAAGGGGCTGATCGAGCCCGCCACGCTGGACGAGATCATAGACACCTACCAGAATCGCATCGGTCCCCGGAACGGCGCACAGGTTGTGGCCCGGGCCTGGGCCGATCCGGCATTTCGCGCCGCCCTGCTGGAGGACGCCACGCCGGTGGTCGCCGACCTGGGATTTTTCGGCCGTCAGGGCGAACATGTGATCGCGGTCGAGAACACCGCCACGCAGCACAACATGGTGGTCTGCACCCTGTGCAGCTGTTACCCGTGGCCACTGCTGGGCATTCCGCCGGCCTGGTACAAATCCGACGCCTACCGCTCTCGCGCGGTGCGCGAGCCGCGCAAGGTGCTGGCCGAATTCGGTGTCACACTGCCGCAAGAGACCGCCGTGCGGGTCTGGGATTCGACCGCCGAGGTCCGCTATCTGGTGATTCCCCGCCGCCCCGAGGGCACCGAGGGGATGGGCATCGAGGATCTGGCGAAACTGGTGACCCGCGACAGCATGGTCGGCACCGGTCTGGCACGGACCCCCGGCGCATGACGCGCGTGCATGACATGGGGGGACGGTTCGGCGACGCGCCGGTCGATCCCGGCGCGCCCGACGATCCAGTGTTCGCCGAGGAATGGCACGCGCGGGCGCTGGCGGTGACCTTGGCCGCCGGGGCGCTGGGGCAGTGGAACCTCGACATGTCGCGCCACGCCCGCGAATGCCTGTCGCCCAAGGACTATGCCAGCCTGTCCTATTTCGAGAAATGGACTGCCGCGTTGGTCGATCTGCTGGTCGATAACGGGGTCTTGAGCGTGGACGATCTGCGCGGGCAGGGCGATGAGGGCCGCCATGCGCTGGCCGATCGTGCGCTCAAGGCGGATGACGTCGCGGCGGCCCTTGCCAAAGGCGGGCCGACGGACCGGCCCTTTGACGGGGTGCCTGCCTTTGCCCCCGGCCAGCAGGTGCGCACCCTGCGCCCTGCCGCCAACCGATTGGTCGATGGCGGTCATACCCGCCTGCCGGCCTATGCCGCCGGCGCCGAGGGGCGGGTGCTGCGCTGTCACGGCGCGCATGTGCTGCCCGACGCCCATGCCCATGGGCTGGGCGAGGCGCCCGAACCGCTTTACACCGTGGTGTTCCCGGCGGGCGAACTCTGGGCCGCGCCCGAGAATCCGCGCGACGAGGTCACCCTCGACCTCTGGCAATCCTACCTGGAGCCGGCATGAGCAATCAGACGCCCGAGACCCGGGGCCCCGAACCGGTCTTTACCCAGCCCTGGCATGGGCAGGTTTTTGCGTTGACCGTCTCGTTGAACGAGGCGGGCCATTTCGCATGGCCCGAGTGGACGGCGCGGTTCTCGAAAACCCTTGCGCGCCACGGGCTGAAAAAGGAACTCGACGGCGGCGACGATTACTTCGATGCCTGGCTGGAGACGCTGGAGGGGCTGCTTGCCGATCTGGGCCAGGCCGCACCGGACGAGGTGGAGCGCCTGCGCGCAGCTTGGGAGGCGGCCTATCTCTCGACCCCGCATGGCGACCCGGTGCACCTGCCCAAGGGGGCGTGACCGGCCCCGCTATTCGTCCACGTCGTCGATGTCGGCCTGCCCCGAAAGCCGCCGGCGTACGTGGCTCCAGCCCAGACCGATTCCCAGCACTGCCGACAGCGCGAGGATGCTGAGCCAGACGTTGAGATCGCGGTTGTCCAGCGCCAGCACCCCGAGATCGTAAAGAACCCAGAGCAGCGCCAGCACGACGGCGAGGACCAGAAACATCCCGAATCCGCCGATCGAGCGCAGCGTGGCGCGCAGGTAAATAATGTAGCAGATCAGCAGGATCAGCCCCGCCAGCACGGTGAGCGAGAGCGAGCTGCTGTAGTTCGCCATCGACCAGTGGACATAATTCCAGGGCGTCGGGTTGTAGGTCAGCGCAAGCAGGACAAAGGCGAAAACCCAACGCAGCAACAGGCCCATGGTCACGATCCCTCCCGGTTCAGGTCGGGCACAAAATCGCCCAAAGCCGGGATGCTGTCCAGTCCCGGGGCCGCCTGCGTCGAATTTGCGGTTTTCCTGCCGCATCCGCATCGCTATACCGACGCGGGTTTGAACAAGCGCAGCGAAGGACCGGATATGGCCAATGTCGTCGTGGTCGGCGCCCAATGGGGCGACGAAGGAAAAGGCAAGATCGTGGATTGGCTCTCGGAGCGTGCCGATGTGATCGCGCGGTTCCAGGGCGGGCATAACGCCGGCCATACGCTGGTGATCGACGGCGAGGTCTACAAGCTGAACGCGCTGCCCTCGGGCGTGGTGCGCGGTGGCAAGCTCAGCGTGATCGGCAACGGCGTGGTGCTGGACCCATGGCACCTGGTCGCCGAGATCGAGAAGATCCGCGAACAGGGGGTCGAGATCACGCCCGAAACTCTGATGATCGCCGAGAACGCGCCGCTGATCCTGCCGTTTCACGGCGAGCTGGACCGCGCGCGCGAGGCACAGAACTCGGTCGCCAAGATCGGCACCACCGGGCGCGGCATCGGGCCGTGCTACGAAGACAAGGTCGGGCGCCGCGCGATCCGAGTCGCAGACCTGGCCGACAAGGCCACGCTCGAGCTGCGCGTCGATCGCGCGCTGGTGCATCACAATGCGCTGCGGGCGGGGCTGGGCCTTGAAGCCATCGACCGGGATGGGCTGATCGCCAAGCTGAACGAGATCGCACCGCAGATCCTGCAATATGCCGCGCCGGTCTGGAAGGTGCTGACCGAAAAGCGCAAGGCCGGCAAGCGGATCCTGTTCGAGGGCGCGCAGGGCGCGCTGCTCGACATCGATTTCGGCACCTATCCCTTTGTCACCTCGTCGAACGTGATTGCCGGGCAGGCGGCCACCGGCACCGGCATCGGGCCGGGCGCCATCGACTTCGTCCTAGGCATCGTCAAGGCCTATACCACTCGCGTGGGCGAGGGGCCGTTCCCGACCGAACTGGACGACGACGACGGCCAGCGCCTGGGCGAGCGGGGCCATGAATTCGGCACCGTGACCGGCCGCAAGCGCCGCTGTGGCTGGTTCGATGCCGCCCTCGTGCGCCAGACCTGCGCCACCAGTGGCGTAAACGGCATCTCGCTGACCAAGCTCGATGTGCTGGATGGGTTCGAGACGCTGAAGATCTGCGTCGGCTATGAGCTTGACGGCGAACGGCTGGACTATCTGCCCATCGCCTCCGATCAGCAGGCCCGCTGCAAGCCGATCTACGAGGAAATGCCGGGCTGGTCGGAATCGACGGAAGGGGCCCGGTCGTGGAATGATCTGCCCGCCAACGCGATCAAGTACGTCCGCCACATCGAGGAATTGATCGATTGCCCGGTGGCGCTGCTGTCGACCTCGCCCGAGCGCGACGACACCATCCTCGTCACCGATCCGTTTGCAGACTGATGGCGCTCAGCTACAAAGCCCGCCGCCGCTGGTCGCTGGTGATTCTGCTGATCGGGATGCCGGCCTATATCGTCGCGGCGGTGACGCTGGTGAACTGGATCGACCGGCCGTCGATCCTGGTTGAACTGATCGTCTATGTCGCGCTGGGGGGTCTCTGGGCGCTGCCGTTCAAGTTCATCTTTCGCGGGGTCGGGCAAGCCGACCCCGAGGCGAGCGACGACCGGGATTGATCCCGGGAAGCGTCCGCTTGGGCGCGAGCTTTTTCTCCGCAACCCGAAACGAAAAAGGCAGGCCCATGGCCTGCCTTTCCCCCAGGTGGGCACGTCCCTTGCGGGGCGCACCGCGACTGTTCGGGCTCAGCCCGCCGCGCGTGAGGCGGGTTGAAAGCCGATGTCGTGTGCGGCGATGAAGCGACCGTTCTCGGTCTTCAGGATCTTGCCTTCGCGCAGCAGCGTGCCAAAGGCGCGCAGACCATCCTCGCGGCTGAAGTCGCCTTCCACGGCCTCGCGGGCCTTGTGGATCAGCTGCGGGCGGGTGAACTGGTCCCGGCCCTCGACGAACTGCATGTAGGCGGCCGCGGCCTCCAGAAGCTCGGGCAGTTCCTGCACGCCCATCTCCTCGGCAAAGGCGACAAAGCTCTCGTCGGGGTTGGTCGGTGCAGGGGCCTCGATCTGGGCGGACACCCGGCGCGGGTGGACCGGCCCGGTCTTCGCGGCGATCTCGGCAACCTCGTCGATCCGCTGCTCGGCCACCAGTTTCAGCGGCGCCGGGCGCTGCTGGTCGGGGGCGGTCGGGCGGCGGGTATGGGCACCGGCCGGCTTGGGGCGACGCGGTTGCACGACGCGGGCCAGATCGTCGCGATAGGCCTCGGTATCGGCACTGTCGCCGACCGAGCCACCGGCCGACCGTTCGGCGCGGGTCGCGGCGACAGCGGCACGCAGGTGGGAATAGGCCTCGCGGGTGGAGGTCGCCTCGGGGGCCTCCAGTTTCTCGTCGGCGGCGGCCATCAGGCGCGACAGGTCGGATTTTGCCGCGCGTGATTTGCGTTCGGCCTCTTCCTCTTCCCGGGCGGTATCCGCCTGTTGTGCCTCGTCCCGGGCCGGCTCGACCTGCTCGGGCGCCTGTGCCTTTGCGGCCTCGCCGCGCAGCTCGGCCTCGACCTCGGCCAGTTCGCGCATCAGCTCGGCCTCGTCGTCGGGCTGCAGGGTGCTGGGCGGCAGTTCGACGCTGGGCACGACCGGGGCCGCCTCGCGGGGCTGTTCGGCCTCGTGCGCCTTGGCGTGCTTGACCATCATGACCCGGGGCTCCAGGGCTTCGGCCACTGCGGCATAGTCGTCTTCGCCGTCCTCTTCGTATCCCGCGTCGGGATCGTCGGCGAGGATATTCTCGGCCGGTTCGCTGGCCCTGGCCTTCAGGGCGCGGTCGAGATCGGCGAACAACGCCTCGTCGTCCTGGAGGGCCTCGTCGTGGCGGGGCGCGTCATGGTGGGCTTCGGGCGCGGGGGCCGTCAGGGCCTCGAGCGCGGCCTCGACCTCGGCGACCTTCTCGGTGTCCCCGGCCAGCTGGGCGCGGGCCAGGCGACGCTGAAGCCGGGCGGCGCGGCGTGCCATCATCGGATCGGCCTCGTCGCCAGCGGTTTCCTCGTGGGGCTCCTCGGACAGATCCGCCGCCGTTTCCGTTTCGGTGGGGGCGGGCAGATCCTCGTCGCTGTCCTCAGTCGAGACCTCGGCCGTATCCGCGATGGCGTCTTCGAAGGTGTCCTCGATGGCATCTTCGGCGGCGTCCTCGGCGCGCGGGGTGGGGGTATCGGTGGTCTCATCGAGATGCGAGTCGGGCAGCGCGGCGGTGAAGGCATCCTCGGAATGCTCGTCCTCGCTATAGTCGGCCTCGGTCACGACCTGTTCATTGCGGGACACGACCGCGCGGATACGCTGCAGCTTCGCGGCGATGCTGTCGGGGGCCGGGGCGGCGCGCGGCGCCACCGGTTCGGCGGTGACGACATCGACGGACGCTTCATCAACGGGCGCTTCGGCGTCTTCGATGACGTCCTCTTCGGGCGCGTCCTGCTCTTTCACGGCGGCCTCGATCCCGGCCATGAAGGCTTCGACCTCGACTTCCGGCTCGGGTTCGGCGGCATCCGCGTCAGCCTCGGCCTCAAAGACTGCGTCGACTTCCGGCTCGGCGGTATCCACCTCGTCCAGATCCTCGTCAGAGGAGGTTGCCTCGGCGGGCGTCTCTTCCTGCGCCGGCGGTTCAGCTTCCAACGTGTCTTCCACGTGGTCGGCCTCGGCCTGTTCCGGCGCGGTCACCTCGGGGGCTGCCTGTTCGGGGGCCTGTACCGGTGCTTCGGCTTGCGGCTCGGGGGCGGGCTGTTCCTGCACGGCCTCTGCGGCCTCCAGCGCCGCGGGGGCCGCGACTTCGGCGGCACGCAGGACAAAGCCCGAGCCTTCGCGGCGGGCCTCGACATGGCGGGAAACCTCGCGCTCGGCGATGCGGGCCAGCATCTCGGTGTCGGGCTGTGGCGGTTCGGCGCCGAAATACCTGTCATCCGCGGCCAGGTCGCGGAAGTACTCGGCAATTGCCTTCATCGTGTCAAAGGAATCCTCGAATCCCTCAAGGGTGCAGGAAAACGTGCCGTAGGAAACGGTCAACACCTTGTTACTCTGTACCATAGGCTGCTCGTCCTTTTCAGATTAGTTGGACTGACCTAACACGCCGGAAGCGACAAATTCGGCCCGAATCTGTGCCGAAGACCGTATCATTTTGTGGCCAGATTGTGATCAGCTTCCGAAACCCCCATGAAAGACGACATGAAAACAGAAATTAGAAATTTCGCCATCCCGGTGACGCTGATCGGCGGCGGGGCGCTGGGCGCAGACGATCTGGCGGTGGCGCTGGCCCTGGCGCCAAGGCTGGTCGCGGCGGATGGCGGCGCGGCGGCGGCGCTGTCCGCCGGGCACATGCCCGAGGCGGTGATCGGCGACTTCGATTCGCTCAGCCGCGCCGACCGCGACCGGATCCCGCCCGAACGGCTGTTTCCGATCTCGGAACAGGAGAGCACCGATTTCGACAAGGTCATGCGAACGGTCTCGGCGCCGCTGATGCTGGCGGTTGGGTTCCTCGGCGCCCGGGTCGATCACCAGCTGGCGGCGTTCAACACGCTGGTGCGTCACCCGGCGCAGCGCTGCATCCTGATCGGCCCGGGCGAGGTCGTGTTCCACGCCCCGCCGCGCCTGGCGCTGGACCTGGAGCTGGGGGCGGTCGTGTCGCTGTTCCCGATGTGCCGGCTGACCGGGCGCTCGCAGGGGTTGGAATGGCCGATCGACGGGCTGGAGATGGCCCCGGATGGTCGCGTCGGCACCTCGAACCGGGCGCTGGGTCCGGTGCGGATCGAGACCGACGGGCCGGGCCTCCTGGTGATCGTTCCGCGTTCGGCGCTGGGCGCGGTCACACGGGCGCTTGCCCCCGGGGCGGTTGGGGCCGCGTCAATGCCCGGGCCTGGGCCCGCTCGCGCATGACGATGTAAAGCCCGGCGGCGATGGTCACGCAGATGCCCACGCCGGCCAACCCGTCGGGCAGATCGCGAAAGATCAGCCAGCCGAACATCGTGGCGACGGGGATCTCGAGGTATTGCATCGGCGCCAGTGTCGCCGCCGGCGCGTAACGCAGCGACCACGTCATCAGCAGGTGCGCGCCGGTGCCGATCACGCCGATGGCGGCCAGCAGCCCCCATTCCCCGCCCGACGGGGCGACAAGGGACAGCGGTGCGCT
Source organism: Aquicoccus sp. SU-CL01552 (assembly GCF_040365005.1). Taxonomy (NCBI): domain Bacteria; kingdom Pseudomonadati; phylum Pseudomonadota; class Alphaproteobacteria; order Rhodobacterales; family Paracoccaceae; genus Aquicoccus; species Aquicoccus sp. SU-CL01552. Next base: position 130,798 of record NZ_BAABWV010000005.1, read on the forward strand.
GCCTGCGATATCGCCGATCAGAAGGACCGGCAGCAGCACGGCGGTGGCCATCACCCCGCTGACCGCCTGCAAGCCGATCGGGTCGATATCCTTGGCCAACTGCCGGGTGACCAGCATGAACAGCGCGAACAGCACCGCCACGCCAAGCGGGAACAGCGCCGGCCAGCCGACCTCGGCAAAACTGGGCTGGATCACCAGAAGCGTGCCGCAGAATCCCACCGCGCAGGCGGCAAGGCGGCGGCCGCCCACCTCTTCGCCCAATACGTATTTTCCCAGCAGCAGCATCAGGAACGGCATCACGAAGGCGATGGCGATGGCATCGGCCAGCGGCAGGTACTGCAACCCGGTGAACATGCAGCCGATGCCGCCCATGTGCAGCAGCGTGCGCAGCGCGGCCAGCCGCAGGATCCGCCCGCGCATCCGCCACAGCCGCCCGGTGGCGGCAACGATCGGGATCAGCATCGCCGCCTGCACCGCGAAACGCACCAACAGCAACTGGCCCAGCGGCAGCGTCTCGCCCAGCAGCTTGGCCACCGCGTCGCCCAAAGGAGCGAGCAGGCAGAAGCCCAGCATCAGGAGTATGCCCAGAACGGGTCGGTCGGCACTCATGGCGCCACGCTAGGCGGCGCGGTGATCCGGTGCAAGCGGGACGGGCGCACTCAGCAATTGGGAACGTTCACCGCCAGCCCGCCCAACGAGGTTTCCTTGTACTTCTCGCTCATGTCGGCGCCGGTCTGGCGCATGGTTTCGATGCAGGCGTCGAGCGGCACGAAATGCCGGCCATCGCCGCGCAGCGCCAGGCTCGCCGCGCTGACCGCCTTGATCGCGCCCAGCCCGTTGCGCTCGATGCAGGGCACCTGCACCAGCCCCTTCACCGGGTCGCAGGTCATGCCCAGGTGATGCTCCAACGCGATCTCGGCGGCGTTCTCGATCTGCTCCGGGCTGCCGCCCAGCACCGCGCAGAGCCCCGCCGCCGCCATCGCCGAGGCCGAGCCCACCTCGGCCTGGCAACCGGCCTCGGCGCCGGAGATCGAGGCATTGTACTTGACCAGCCCGCCGATCGCGGCCGCCGTCAGCAGGAATTCCTCGACCCGGTCGGCGCTGGCCCCCGGTACGTGGTCGAGCCAGTAACGGATCACCGCCGGCACCACACCCGCCGCCCCGTTGGTCGGCGCGGTCACCACCTGGCCGCCGGCGGCGTTTTCCTCGTTCACCGCCATCGCATAGGTCGCGATCCAGTCGTTGATGGTATGCGGCGCGGTCAGGTTCATGCCGTACTCGGCCGTCAGCGCCTGGTGGATGTCATGCGCCCGGCGGCGGATATCCAGCCCGCCGGGCAGGATGCCGCGCGCCGCGAGGCCGCGCTCGATACAGCCGTTCATCACCTCCCAGATGCGAGCGGTGCCGCCGGCAAGATGTTCGGCGCTGCCGCGCGACACCTCGTTGGCGCGTTTCATGCCGGCGATGGTCCTGCCGCTCTTGCGCGCCATCTCCAGCATTTCGGTGGCGGATTTGAACGGGTAGGGCACCGGCGGGCCATCATCGGTGTCGCGGCCCTCGGCCAGTTCCTCCTCGGTCAGGACGAAACCGCCGCCGATGGAGTAATAGACCTGTTGCAGGATCACGTCGCCCTGCGCGTCGGTGGCCATCAGGATCATGCCGTTGGCATGTCCCTCCAGCACGTGGTCATAGTCAAAGACCAGGTCCTGCGCCGGATCGAACCGCAGCGCGCCGAGGTCCTCGTGACGGATCACCTTGTCGGCGCTTATCTGCGACAGCGCCGCCTCGGCCTTTTCGGCCTCGTAGGTCTCGGGCACGAATCCGGCCAGCCCGAGGATGGTGGCGCGGTCGCTGGCGTGGCCCACCCCGGTAAAGGCGAGCGAGCCATGCAGCGAGGCGCGCAGCCCGGCAAAGTCGAAGGGCGAGGCGCGCATCAGCGCGAGGAACCGCGCGGCGGCGACCATCGGCCCCATGGTGTGCGACGAGGACGGGCCGACGCCCACCTTGAACATGTCGAAGACGGAAAGAAACATCAGGTGGCGGTCCCTTCGGGCGGGGTTGCGGGGCGGGGAGAGGTGAAAGGTTGCGCGCCAAGCCCCTCGGCACGGGCGGCAGCGCGGGCGGCGTCCGAATCCTCGACGCGGGCGCAGAGCGCGGCCAGGGCGGGAAAATCGGTCAATCTGAACCAGCCCCGGTCAAAATCCTCGGGGTACAGCGCCATCCAGCGCAGCAGGCAGGCGAGATAGAACTCGGTCGCGCCGCCGGGCCAATCCGGTGCCGCGACGGCGTGATCGAGCAGTGCCAGATGCCGCCGCAGACGCGCGGTCAGACCCGCGCGCAGAACGTCCGCCTGTGCCGCGTCGATGTATTGCTCGGGATGGAACAGCATGCGCAGATCGGCGTGCAGCGTGTTGGAGGTGAAGACCAGCCATTTCAGGAACGCCCCGCGACCCGGATCATCCGGCGCCGGCCCCAACCCGCCGTGGCGGTCCGCCAGCCAGAGCAGGATCGCGGCGGTCTCGAACAGCGGTCCGTCGGGCGTTTCCAGCACCGGGATCAGCCCGGCCGGGTTCAGCGCGCGATAGGCGGCGCCGTGCTGTTCCCGCGTGGCGCGGTCCACCAGCACCGTGTCGAAGGGCAGCCCGCGCGCCTCCAGCGCCAGCCGGATCACCAGCGAGGCGTTGTCGGGGGCATAGTGCAGGCGAAAGGGCGTGGTCATGGGGTGATTCATATCCGAGGAGGGGCGCGACTCGGGCGCACCAAAGCGACATTTCCGATCGGAAACAAGTCATCGAGGTGACTGATTGCACCGCCCCGGCGCCCGGGATAGCGTGCCGGCAAACATAGACCGAGAGGCCCCATGACCGACACGCCGCACCTGTTCCGCCCCGTCCCCCTACGTGGGATCACCGCCCGAAACCGCGTGGTGATTTCGCCGATGTGCCAGTATTCGGCGCACGAGGGGCATCTTGAGGATTGGCACATGGTCCAGCTGGGCCGGTTCGCCATCGGCGGGGCGGGAATCGTCTTTACCGAGGCGACGGCGGTGCAGAAAGCGGGCCGTATCACCCATGGCTGCGCCGGGCTGTGGTGCGACAGCCAGATCACCGGCCATGCCCGCGTGGCGCAGTTCGCCCTGACCCATGGCGCGATCCCGGCGGTGCAGCTGGGCCATGCGGGCCGCAAGTCAGGGATGCAGCGGCCCTGGTTCGGCAACGGGCCGTTGAACGATGCCGATTTCGCCCGGGGCGATATGCCCTGGACCCCGGTCGGCCCGTCCGAGATCCCGGTCGCCGAGGGCTGGCCGATGCCCCATGCGCTGAGCGAGGCGGAGATCGGACAGCTGGTCGAGGATTTCGTCGCGGCCACCCGCCGGGCGCAGGCCGCCGGCTACAAGATTGTCGAGATCCACGGCGCGCATGGCTACCTGATCCACTCGTTCCTGTCGCCGCTGTCGAACAAGCGGACCGACGCCTATGGCGGCGATCTGGAGGGGCGGATGCGGTTGGCGCTGGAGGTGGCGAAAGCCGTGCGCGCGACCTGGCCCGAGGATCTGCCGGTGTTCTTCCGCACCTCTGCCGTCGATGGCGACCCGGCGGGCTGGACCCTGCCGGACACGGTGGAACTGGCCAAGCGGTTGAAAGAGATCGGCATCGACGTGATGGATTGCTCCTCTTCCGGGATTGCCGGGGCGGCAACCGCCAGCGGCAGCGGCAAGCGCCAGCCGGGGTTCCAGGTGCCCTTCGCCGAGGAGGTCCGGCACAAGGCGGGCCTGCCGACGATGGCGGTGGGGCTGATCACCCACCCGCAGCAGGCCGAGGAGATCCTGTCCGGGGGGCAGGCCGACCTGATCGCCATCGGGCGCGAGGCGCTGGTCGATCCGATGTGGGCCCTGCACGCGGCGCAGGCGCTTGGCCATGACACGGGATATGGGTCATGGCCGGAACAATCGGGCTGGTGGCTGGCGGTGCGCGACAAGACCTCGGATCTTTATCAACCGAAATAGGACATCACCGGCGCGTCGCGGGCATCCGGTTCGCGGCGCTGACCGGATCGGGGAAAATCGTGTCCTTTCGTACAAGCCGCGCGGGAGAGGCGCGCGCCGCGCCGAACGCGCCGAATTCATCGCCGCCATGCGCAAGGTGGTGCGAGCGATGCACAGGCGACGTCCCGCGTCGGCGGAGAAATCCGAATAGCCCTCGCAGAGGCGGCCGGATTTCCCTATAACCCCGATGATCCCATCCGAACGAGGCTGCCATGACCGGAGAACTATCGCCCATCGACAAGGCCAAATTCGTCGCCGCCCGCCGCGCCGCCGATTACGTCGAGGACGGCATGCGTGTCGGGCTCGGCACCGGCAGCACCGCCGCCTGGCTGGTGCGCTGCCTGGGCGAGATGGTGCGCGAGGACGGGCTGAAATTCAAAGGCGTGCCGACCTCGACCCGCACCGCCGAACTGGCCCGCGACGTCGGCATCGAGGTGATCAGCCTCGACGAGGCGCGCTGGCTGGACCTGACCATCGACGGCGCCGATGAATTCGATGCCGACCTGAACCTGATCAAGGGCGGCGGCGGGGCGCTGTTGCAGGAAAAGATCGTCGCCACCGCCTCGGACCGGATGGTGGTGATTGCCGACATCGGCAAGCAGGTGGAGACGCTCGGGGCCTTCCCGCTGCCGGTCGAGGTGATTCCCTTTGGCTGGCAGACCACCCAGGCGCTGATCGAGGAAACCCTGATCTCGATGGACGTGCTGGGGCGCGACACCACGCTGCGGATGAACGGCGAGGCCGCTTTTGTCACCGACGAGGGCAATTTCATCCTGGATCTGCACCTGAAGCGGATCGGCAATGCCCGGCAATTGGCGCTGGTGCTGAACCAGATGCCCGGCGTGGTTGAAAACGGCCTGTTCATCGATATCTGTGACACCGTCGTGCTGGGATTCGGAGATGGCCGGGTCGAATTGCGCGACATCAACGAGGGTACGATCGAGCATGACAGGCTGGATTTCGTCGAGAGCGAGAACCTGTTCACCGATCTTTCGGATTGAGGACCGCAATACATGAGCTTTGACTACGATCTGTTCGTCATCGGCGGCGGCTCGGGCGGGGTGCGCGCCGCGCGCGTGGCCGCCGGGGACACCGGTGCAAAGGTGGCGCTGGCAGAAGAGGATCGCTATGGCGGCACCTGCGTGATCCGCGGCTGCGTGCCGAAAAAGCTGATGGTCTTCGCCAGCGAATACGCCGACATGGTCGAGGACGCCAAGAGCTATGGCTGGTCGATCGCGCCGGGCCGGTTCGACTGGACCGCGTTCCGGGGCAAGCTTGAGGCGGAACTCGACCGGCTCGAAGGGATCTATCGCAACCTGTTGAAGAACGCCGGTGTCGAAAGCTTCGACCAGCGCGCGCGGCTGGTCGATCCCCACACGGTGGAACTGGCCGACGGCAGCCGCAAGACCGCCCGGCACATCCTGCTGGCCACCGGCGGACGGCCGGTCAAGCCCGACATGCCGGGGGCCGAGCTGGGCATCACCTCGAACGACATCTTCCACCTTCCGGAACTGCCCAAGTCGATCCTGATCGTCGGCGGTGGCTACATCGCCAGCGAATTCGCCGGCATCCTCAACGGGCTTGGCGTCGCGGTCACCCAATTCTATCGTGGTGCGCAGATCCTGCGCGGCTTTGACAACGAGGCGCGCGGTCTGGTCAGCGAAGAGATGCGCCAGCGCGGCATCGACCTGCACCTGGGCACCAACATCCTCGAGATGGCCCGCGACGGCGACGGCATCCGCGTCAAGGCCACCAACGGCACCGAACGCCTGTTCGACCAGGTGATGTTCGCCACCGGGCGGGCGCCGAACGCCGACGACATGGGGCTCGAGGCGCTGGGCGTGGAGCGCGGTCGCAAGGGCGAGGTCGTGGTGGACGAATACAGCCAGACCGCCGTGCCCTCGATCCATGCCATCGGCGATGTCACCGACCGGGTGAACCTGACCCCGGTGGCGATCCGCGAGGGGATGGCCTTTGTCGAAACCGTGTTCAAGGGCAACCCGACCCCGGTGGATCACGAGCTGATCCCGACCGCGATCTTTACCCAGCCCGAGATGGGCACCGTGGGCCTGAGCGAAGAGGACGCCGCGGAGCAGGAGCCGATCGAGGTCTATTCCACCAGCTTCAAGCCGATGCAGCAGAGCTTTGCCGGCCGGGCCGACCGGGTACTGATGAAGCTCGTGGTCAGCAAGGCCACGCGCAAGGTTCTGGGCTGTCATATCGTGGCGCCGGGCGCCGGCGAGATGATCCAGCTGGCCGGCGTTGCGGTCAAGATGGGCGCAACGAAAGAGGATTTCGACCGGACCGTGGCGGTGCACCCGACCATGTCCGAGGAAATCGTGACAATGAAAGCACCGGTGCGCAGCGCTTGATTTGAGCGCCGGCGGACACAGGTAAGTGAACAAGGCCGCAGCGGCGGCACGAGAAGGGGAAAGACACGATGGCGGGCAATAGCGGAGGCCCCTGGGGGGGCGGCGGTTCGTCCGGGGGCGGAGGCAACCGGGGAAATAACGGCGGCGGCAACAACGGCGGCGGCGGTGGCCGGCGCCCGGACGATGACGGCCCCCAGATCCCCGAGATCGACGAGCTGGTGAAAAAGGGCCAGGAACAGTTGCGCGTGCTGATGGGCGGGCGCGGCGGCAAGGGCGGCGGCACCGGCGGCGGCAAGGGCAGCGGTGGTCCGATGTTCACCCGTGGCACCATCGGCCTGGGCGTCATCGCGGCGGCGGTCCTCTGGGGCATGGCGAGCTTTTATACCGTCAAGCCGGAAGAGCAGTCGGTCGAACTGTTCCTGGGCAAGTTCTCGAGCATCGGCCAGCCGGGGCTGAACTTTGCCCCCTGGCCCGTGGTCACTGCCGAGGTGATCCCGGTCACCACCGAACAGCGCGAGGATATCGGCACCGGCCGGGGCCAGGATGCCGGGCTGATGCTGACCGGGGACGAGAACGTGGTCGACATTGATTTCCAAGTGGTCTGGAACATCAACGACCCGGCCGAATTCCTGTTCAACCTGCGCGATGCGCGCTCGACCATCCGGGCAGTGTCGGAATCGGCCATGCGCGAGATCATCGCGCAATCCGAACTGGCGCCGATCCTGAACCGCGACCGGGGCGTGATTGCCGACCGTCTGCTGGACCTGATCCAGTCGACGCTGGACAGCTATGACAGCGGCGTCAACATCGTTCGGGTCAACTTCGACAAGGCCGATCCGCCCGAGCAGGTGATCGACGCCTTCCGCGAGGTGCAGGCGGCCGAGCAGGAACGTGACCGGCTGCAGAACGTGGCCGATGCCTATGCCAACCGGGTGCTGGCCGAGGCCCGCGGTGAGGCGGCCCAGCTTCTGGAAGAGGCCGAGGGCTATCGCGCGCAGGTGGTGAACGAGGCCCAGGGTGAGGCAAGCCGCTTTACCGCCGTGCTGGCCGAATACGCCAAGGCCCCCGAGGTGACGCGCAAGCGTCTCTATCTCGAAACCATGGAACAGGTGCTGGGGGATATCGACAAGATCATCCTCGACGAGAGCGTCGGCGGCGCGGGGCAGGGCGTGGTGCCCTACCTGCCGCTGAACGAACTGCGGCGCGGCACCGGCAGCCAGGAGAACAACTGATGCGGAAATCCACCTTTATCCTTCCGATCGTGGTCGTCCTGGTCGCGGCGGTGATGTCGTCGATCTTCATCGTGGACGAACGCGAAAAGGCGCTGGTGCTCCAGTTCGGCCGCGTCGTCGCGGTCAAGGAGGACCCCGGCCTGGCGTTCAAGATCCCGCTGATCCAGCAGGTCGTGAAATATGACGACCGCATCCTCAGCCGTGATGTGCAGCCGCTGGAGGTGACGCCGCTGGATGATCGCCGGCTGGTGGTCGATGCCTTCGCGCGCTATCGCATCACCGATGTGAACCGGTTCCGCCAAGCCGTCGGTGCCGGCGGTATCACGGCGGCGGAAACCCGGCTCGATTCGATCCTGCGGTCGCAGACCCGCGAGATCCTGGGCTCGGTCAGCTCCAACGACATCCTGAGTTCCGACCGGGCCGCGCTGATGCTGCGGATCCGCGACGGGGCGATCGGAGAGGCGCGCGCGCTGGGGGTCACCATCATCGACGTGCGGTTGAAATCCACCGAACTGCCGTCGCAGAACCTTGCGGCGACCTTCGACCGGATGCGGGCCGAGCGGGAGCGCGAGGCGACCGATGAGCGTGCCCGCGGTAACGAGGCAGCGCAGCGCGTGCGCGCCCAGGCCGACCGGACCGTGGTCGAGCTGGTCTCGGACGCCAAGCGCGAGGCCGAGATCACCCGAGGCGAGGCCGATGCCCAGCGCAACGCGATCTTTGCCGAGGCCTTTGGTCAGGATCCCGAGTTCTTCGAGTTCTATCGCTCGCTCACCGCCTACAGCCGCGCGCTGAAGGGGAACAACTCGTCGATGGTGCTGTCGCCGGATTCGGAGTTCTTCAACTATCTCAAGTCCGCCGAGGGCGCCGGTCGCGGCGCGTTGTCCTCGCAGCCGTCGCAGCAGAGCCAGCGCACGCCGGTTCAGGCGCCGGTCGCGGCGGATTGATGGCAACCGTCATTCTGGCCCTCGGGCTGGTTCTGATCGTGGAGGGGCTGGCCTGGGTGCTGGCCCCTTCGCTTGTCGAGCGCATGCTAGAGGCACTGCGCGCATTGCCCGAGCCGGTCCGCCGCCAGGTCGGCGCGCTCGGGCTGGTGACCGGGCTGATCCTGCTCTGGATCGCGCATCAACTGGGGGCGTGATCGCGCCGATGCGCGGCCCGCCGCTGTTTTCGGGCCCGTCCCCTTCAATTTTCACGGCTTGGCTTTCACAACGGCTTGATTGCATGCAACACTCGTTGCAGGCGAGGGCGGAGCACCTACATTGCACCCGTGGAATCCGGCCACCGTCGCTCTGATACGGCGACCGGCGCTCAACCATGATTTTACAAGGAGGCTTCCAGTGCAGCCACAGGCAATCACAAATCCAGACGGGCAGGCCGGCCCGATCACCCGCATGCGGGTCATCGGACTGACCGTTTTGACCATGGTCTTCGTGCTGGCGCAGGTCGCGCTTGCCCAGGCCAAGCCGGAAAGCCTCGCGCCCCTGGCGGAAAAGATCAGCCCGGCGGTGGTCAACATCACCACCACGACGCTGGTCGAGGGCCGCACCGGCCCGCAGGGCATCGTTCCGAAGGGCTCACCCTTCGAGGATTTCTTCAAGGAGTTCCAGGACCGCAACAATGATCAGGACCGGCCGCGGCGCTCTTCGGCGCTGGGCTCGGGCTTTGTCATCTCCGAGGATGGCTACGTGGTCACCAACAACCACGTCATCGACGGCGCCGACGAGATCCAGATCGAGTTCTTCGACGGCGAGGAAATCAAGGCCGAGGTGGTGGGCACCGACCCCAACACCGATATCGCTCTGCTCAAGGTCAAGACCGACAAACCGCTCGCCTTCGTCAGCTTCGGGGACAGTGACCTGTCCCGCGTGGGCGATTGGGTGATGGCCATGGGCAACCCGCTGGGGCAGGGGTTCTCGGCCTCGGTCGGCATCGTCTCGGCGCGCAACCGGGCACTCAGCGGCACCTATGACGATTACATCCAGACCGACGCGGCGATCAACCGCGGCAACTCGGGCGGGCCGCTGTTCAACATGGACGGCGAGGTGATCGGCGTGAACACCGCGATCCTGTCGCCCAACGGTGGCTCCATCGGTATCGGCTTCTCGATGGCCTCGAACGTGGTCAGCAAGGTGGTCGACCAGTTGCGCGAGTTCGGCGAAACCCGCCGCGGCTGGCTCGGCGTCCGCATCCAGGACGTGACCGACGACGTGGCCGAGGCGATCGGCCTGGCCAAGGCCGAGGGGGCGCTGATCACCGATGTGCCCGACGGTCCCTCCAAGGAGGCCGGCCTGCTCGCGGGGGACGTGATCATGAGCTTCGACGGCAAGGAGGTGAAGGACACCCGGGCGCTGGTCAAGCAGGTCGGCAACACTGCCGTCGGCAAGGCGGTGCGTGTGGTGGTGTTCCGTGACGGCGCGACCAAGACCCTCCTGGTGACCCTGGGTCGCCGCGAAGAGGCCGAGCGCGCGGTCCCTGCCGCTATGAACGGCGAAGCAGCCCCCGCCCCGCGCGAGCTGGAGATCCTGGGCCTGTCGTTGACCCCGCCCACGGACGAGATGCGCAAAGAACTGGGCATCGATGACGACATGGACGGGCTTGTGGTCGTCGACGTGGACGAGGCCAGCCAGGCCTTTGAGAAAGGGCTGCGTGCCGGCGATCTGATCACCGAGGCCGGGCAGCAGAAGGTCGCCACCCTCGACGACCTGCAAGAGCGTGTCGACGCCGCCCGCGAGGCCGGGCGCAAGTCGCTGCTGCTGCTGATCCGTCGTGGCGGCCAACCGCGCTTTGTCGCGCTGGGGCTGGAGGACTGATCCCACATCCCTGACCGATTTGGGAAAGGCCGGGCCGCGCGTCCGGCCTTTTTCGTTGCGGGCGCGAAACGCTTCGGCTGCTGATCAAGGACGCGAAACAGGTGCAGACCGAGGTGTTGGCGAACATCCTGACCCAGATCGCCCGCATCTCCGGCGCTTCGGCGGTCATGCCCTGACGTCGGGGCGGTCGGATCGGCTGCGGGGATTGATAAAAAACGAGCCATGCGTCGGGCGGACACATGGCTCGTAACACGTCGGCCGGAAACACATGTGGGACCGACCCACGGACGAAAAGGGAACCTGTGACCGGGCCATAGGGGAGGACAGAAAAGCGACCGGCACAGAACCCCTTGGGTCTCGTTTCTCTCCGATTCCCGCCCGGACGTATGTAATGCAGATCACAGAAGTCTCATTTTCGGACCGCGACGTTTTCGGCGTCCCGGTTCAAATCGCTTCGAGTTCGGCAAGTGCCTCAAGCGCGATCCGGTCGTGGATCGTCACGCCGCCGCGCCCGGTCTCGATCACGCCGGTTTCGCGCCAGCCCGACAGGGTCTTGGACACCGCCTCGCGGGTGGCGCCGACGAACTCGGCCAGTTCCGCCTGTGACAGGCCCACGGCACCGCCGTTGACGTTGACGGTGACCTCCTCCAGGTGCAGCAGGCGCCGCGCCAGCCGGGTCGAGAGCGGCAGGAACACCTGTTCGTTCAACTGCCGCCCCATCCAGCGCATCCGCTGCCCGGCCAGCCGGATCAGGTCGTCGGCCATGTCGGGGGTGCGGTGAATCCGCTCCAGCACGTCTGCGTGACGCACCCGCAACAGCCGCGCCGGTGTCAGCGCCGTGACCGTCGCCGTATGCGGGCCGGGGTCGAACAGGCTGATCTCGCCAAAGACCGCGCCCGGCCCCATCAGGTCAAGCGTCAGCTTGCGCCCATGCGCCGACAGGACCGAGAATTCGATCTGGCCCTCGAGGACGGCGAACAGCGAATCCCCCTCGGCGCCCTGTTCGAACAGGACCTCGCCCACCGTCAGCGCCACCGGCTCGGCCTGCGCGGACAGCATCCGTTTCAACTCCTCGGAGGCGGCCGAGAGGAAACTGGTTCCGGGAATGGACAATGCGGTCATGCGCGCTCCTGTCTGGAAAACGGCCGTTTCACTGCAAGGGCGTCTGTCACAGGTCGCTGTCGCCCGGCTCGATCAGGTATTTCTGCAGTCCCATCACCTGCCACCACAGGAACAGGAACAGCGCGATGGGAAAGCCGAAGGTCTCGATCTTGACCCAGAGGTCGGTGGACATGGTGCGCCAGACCAACTCGTTGGCGCCGGCCAGCACAGCGAACCCCAGGCACAGCCGTCGGGTCAGGATCATCCAGCCCACCTCTTTCATCGGCAGCATGTCGGACATCACGAAGGCGAGATAGGATCGCCCCTGTACAAGCCCCAGCCCGAGCAGCCCGGAAAAGATGCCGTAGACGATGGTGGTCTTCATCTTGAAGAAACGTTCGTCGTTGAACCAGGCGGTCAGCCCTCCGAAGAAGATCACGATGAAGGCGGTGAAGATCTGCAACCGGCTGAGCTTTCCGGTCAGCCGCCACAGGATCGCCATCGCCGCCAGCATCAGCGGCACGAACAGCACGGTGGAAACGATGAAACCCGAATAGGTGGTGCCGCCAATGTCGAAGTCCTGATCGCGCAGTTTCAGGTACAGCACGAAAAAGGCCACCGGCGGGCCCAGTTCCAGCACCTGCCGCAGGATCGGGTTGACGTCTTTCTTCTCGCTCATCGTGCTCTCCTCAGCCACCCATCTCAACTATCACCGCCCCCAGCGCGATCAACCCCATAAGGGCGATGCGTCGCGGTCCCACCGTTTCCTTCAGCACCAGCCAGCCGATCAGCGCGGCGAACACGGTCGAGGTTTCGCGCAGCACCGCGGCCTCGCCCACCTTGTCCAGACGGGTCGCCAGCAGGATCGCGCCAAAGCTGAAAAACGCAACCAGCCCGCCGGAAATCCCGCGCAGGATCAGCGGGCCGGGCGCCGGGCGGCGGTCCATGCCGCGCAGGTGTCGCAGCGCCAGCAGCGGCATCGCGATCCCGTCGATCATGAAGAACCAGGCGAGAAAGGTGAACGGGTCCGCCGCCGCCCGGATGCCATAGGCGTCATAGGTGGTGTAAAGCGCCACGAAGAGCCCGGTGCCAAAGGCCAGCGCCAGCGCCGGCACCAGCGTGTCGCGCGCAGTGGTCAGGAAGGCCAGGTTGTACAAGGCAAGGCCGAAAATCCCCGAAAGCAGCACCGCCACGCCCAGCCACTGCACCGGCGTGAAGATCTCGCCGAAGATCAGCCAGGCGCCGATCACCGTGAACAGCGGCCCGGTGCCGCGCACCACCGGGTAGACCACGGTATAGGCCCCCTTGGTATAGGCCTGCGCCTGCAACAGCTTGTAGCCGGTATGGATCACCCAGGCGCCGGCAAAGATCGGCCACAGATGCGGCGCCGGCCAGGGCACCACGAACAGCGCGAAGGGGGCCGCCATCAGCCCATAGGCGCCGTCGATCGCACCGCGGCTGATCCAGGGATCGTGACGCCCCTTCTGCAACGCGCCGAAGACCGCATGCAGAGCCGCCGCCATCACCGCCAGCGCCAGGGCAAGCTGGTGCCCCGCCTCGGTGCCCTCGAGAGAGATCAGCCAGTTGCTCACCTGCTGCGCCCCCGTGGTCGGAGAGGTCGTGGGGATGGGCGCACGGGACCGCGGAGGCTCAGCCCTCCAGCCCGGTCAGCGCGGCGGCGAACTCGGCGGGGTCGAAGGGGGCGAGATCGTCGATCTGTTCGCCCACGCCGATGGCATGGATCGGCAGACCGTACTTGTCGGCCAGCGCCACCAGCACGCCGCCCTTGGCGGTGCCGTCGAGCTTGGTCATCACCAGCCCGGAGACATCGGAGATCTTCTTGAAGATATCCACCTGGCTCAGCGCGTTCTGCCCGGTGGTGGCATCCAGCACCAGCAGCGTGTTGTGCGGCGCGGTCTCGTCCTTCTTGCGGATCACGCGGACGATCTTGGCCAGTTCCTCCATCAGGTCGGCGCGGTTCTGCAACCGTCCGGCGGTGTCGATCATCAGCAGGTCGGCGCCGTCTTCCTGCGCCTTGGTCATGGCGTCAAAGGCAAGGCTGGCGGGGTCGGAACCCTCGGGCGCGGTCAGCACCGGCACGCCGGCGCGATCGCCCCAGACCTGGAGCTGCTCGACGGCGGCGGCGCGAAAGGTATCACCGGCGGCGATCACCACCTTCTTGCCGGCCGCCTTGAACTGGCTGGCGAGCTTGCCGATGGTGGTGGTCTTGCCCGAGCCGTTGACGCCCACCACCAGCACCACCTGCGGCCGCCGGGGATAAAGCGGCAGCGGCTTGGCGACAGGTTCCATGATGCGGCTGATCTCACCGGCGAGCAGGCGCTTGATCTCGTCGGTCGAAAGCTTCTTGCCGAACCGCCCCTCGGCGAGGTTGGCGGTGACCCGCAGCGCGGTGTCAACGCCCATGTCGGCGCTGATCAGCAATTCCTCGATCTGTTCCAGCATCTCGTCGTCGAGCACCCGCCGGGTGACGGTGCGCGGCGCCTTGCGCCCCAGCAGCCGCCCCAGCAGGCCGGGATTGCCACCGGGGATCTCGCTCGGCACGTCGAGGCCCGGCATCTCGGCAGGGGGGCTTTGCGGTTGCGGATCATCGGGCACCGGCTGGGCCGGTTCGGCGGGGCGCGGCCGTTCCGGGGCCGGTTGCGGCGCGGGGCCGGGTTCCGGCTCACGCGTGGGTTCGGGCGTGACCGGTTCGGGCGCGGGCACTGTCTCTGGCTCCGGTTCGGGCTCAGGCACCTGCTCCGGTTCGCGCTCGGGCTGCGGCTCGGGGGCAGGGGTCGGGGCCTCGGGTGTCGGGGGCACCTCCTGCGGCTCGTCGGCCAGCACCTCGGCTTCGCCGCCGTCCTCGACGATGGCATCAAGCCCCTGCTCGATCTTGGAGGAGGATTTGAACAGCCGGTCCTTGAGCTTGGTGAAAAACGCCATGGCAATCTCCGCGTGATATCCTACTCACCTAATGCGGATCGCGGCCAGTTGCAAAGGCTGCGCGCCGTGGCACGGCTAGGACAGGGGCGCGGCAAAGGCGGCCAGAAACCCCGCCTGCGCCCCCCAGTAGAGCGGCCAGATCGCATAGGGCGCCAGCCGCAACAGCCGGTGACCGGGGCGGAACAGGAACACCTCCCAGGCGAGGATCAGGTCGGAGGCAATGAAACTCGCCGCCGCGAGGGGCACCAGCGCCAGCGCCCCCTCGGGTGGCAGGGTCAGCGCACAGGCCCCCATGCCGAGGATGACCGGGATATAGACCAACACCGGGATCCGCAGTGCACCGGCGCGCGGGGCGAGCCGCGCCGCCATCGCCGCCCCCAGCACCGCCAGCCCGACCAGTGCCGCCAACCGCCAGCCGCTGACCAGCAGGCCGGGATCGGAGGAGGCGCGGGTCAGGAACAGCGCCACATAGGCGAGATGCCCGGCGGCAAACCCGCCGACCCCGGCCATGAAGGCCCGCTCGCCCGGGCGCGACAGGCACCAGTCCCCCAGTGCGCAGAGCGCCAGCGCAAGGATCAGAAGCATCGGGGCCTGCGCGCGCCAGGCCGCCAGCGCCAGCAGCGCTACGGCGGCGGTCTTGACCGTGCTGCGCAGGGCGCCGGGATCGCGCGCCACCAGCGGCAGGTAGGCCAGCGCGCAGGCCAGTGCGGCGAGGAACAGGGCGGTCATGGGCGCGGATCTCCCGAAGCTGCGTCGGCGGCAGAATGGCCGAATTGACAGCCGGGCGCCAGCGGCAGAAGCTGCCCGCGCCGCTGCTTCGGCGGATCGAAAGGTGCCCCATGCTCCGTTTTGTCCTCGCCAGTCTGACGCCTGCCGGGCTGTTGTTCGCCGCCTGTCTGTGGGGTGGTTGGTGGCCGGCGCTGGCGCTGGGTTACATGACCGTTTTCGTGGCGCTGGCCGACCGGCTGGGGCCGGAGGCGCTGCCACGGATCGAAGAGGCAGAGGCGGCGGCCAACCGGCTCTCGGTGGTGCTGGGGCTGGCGCATCTGCTGCTGTTGCCGCTGGGGGTCTGGGCGATTGCCGCCGGGCCGGTGCTGGACGGTGCGGGCCGGGTGCTGACCGGGCTGGCGCTGGGGCTGTTCCTGGGCCAGGTCTCGCATCCCAACGCGCATGAGCTGATCCACCGCTCCGCGCGCGGGCTGCGGCGGCTGGGGGTATTGGTCTATGTGACGCTGCTTTTCGGGCATCATGCCTCGGCGCATCCCAAGGTGCACCATGTGCATGTGGCCACCGATCGCGATCCCAATTCCGCGCGGTTGGGCGAGGGGGTGTACCGGTTCTTCCTGCGCGCCTGGATCGGCTCGTTCCGCGCCGGGCTCCGGGCCGAGACCGCCGCGCGGGCGCGCCGCGCGGGCGGGGCGCGGGGGCTGCACCCCTATGTGATCTACCTCGGCGGGGCGGTGGCGACCTTGGCGGCGGCGGGGCTGCTGGCGGGATGGTCCGGCGTGGGGGTGTTGCTGGCGCTGTGCGCCTATGCGCAGGCGCAGCTTTTGCTGGCCGATTACGTGCAACACTATGGGCTGCGCCGTGCCACAGGTCCGGACGGTCGGGCCGAGCCGGCGGGGCCGGGCCATTCCTGGAACGCGCCGCAGTGGTATTCCTCGGCGCTGATGCTGAACGCGCCGCGCCATTCCGACCACCACCAGAACCCGGGCCGTGCCTTTCCGGCGCTGCGGCTGGACCCCGCGCGGATGCCGCTGCTGCCCCGGTCGATGCCGGTGATGGCGGCGATCGCGCTGGTCCCGCCGCTCTGGCGCCGGATCATGGACCGGCGCGCGCGGGCCTGGGCGGATGGCAATCCGCCGCCGGGGCAGGGGCGGTGATTGGCAAGCGCCCCGCTGATCTGCCACACTCCGCCCCATGCGCCCGTTTCACCTGATTCTCTCTCTGCCGCTGCTGCTTCTGGCGGCGGCCCCGGCCCCCTCCCAGACCCAGAGCCTCTCGGCCGAGGCCTTCGATGCCTATACGCGGGGCAAGACCCTGTTCTACGGCAACGGCGGCGCCGCCTACGGGGTGGAGCGTTACCTCGAGGGGCGCCGCGTGATCTGGTCGTTCCTTGATGGCGATTGCAAGAAGGGCGTCTGGTACGAGGAAGAGGGCCAGATCTGTTTTCTCTACGAGGACCGGCTCGACCCGCAATGCTGGACCTTTACCCGCGGGCCGGACGGGCTGATCGCGCGGTTCGAGAACGACCCGGAGGCGACCGAGCTTTACGAGGCCGAGGACATCGACGAAGAGATGGTCTGCTACGGCCCCGACGTGGGGGTCTAGGCAGGCACGGGAGTGGGTCGCTGCCCCGGCTGCGGCTGGGCCGCCTTTCCCCCGGAGGTTTGCCGGCCAGAAAAAGGGCGCCGGGCGCCTGTCCTGGAGCAGTCTGTCAGAACAGCGAGCCCTGCTCTGGCGGCGGCTTGGGTTTGGAGGTCTTGCGTGGTGTGCTGGCTGCGGGCGGCGTGTCGGGGGCGTCCGTGGGGTGCGCGGTGATCTCGCCGTCGCGGAATTCGATCGTCAGTGTGGCGGCTGTGCGGGCCGTCGCCGCCGAGGTCACCACCTCTTCCCCGCTGCGGACCACGGCATAGCCGCGTTCCAGTGTCGCCTTGTAGGACAGCGAGGACAGCAGGCGCGCGCGCGCGTCCAACTCCTGCCGCAGGCGGGAGAGCCGGTGGCCGCCGGCGGCCTCGAGCCGGTCCGACAGGGCGGCGATCCGCTCGTGCCGGGTGGTGATCTCGCGCCGGATCGGGCGCAGGGTGATGCGGGCGGAGAGGTTGGTCAGCCGGTCGCGCCGGGTCGTGACCAG
This sequence comes from Aquicoccus sp. SU-CL01552, assembly GCF_040365005.1. Lineage (NCBI taxonomy): Bacteria > Pseudomonadati > Pseudomonadota > Alphaproteobacteria > Rhodobacterales > Paracoccaceae > Aquicoccus > Aquicoccus sp. SU-CL01552. The sequence goes on from NZ_BAABWV010000005.1 coordinate 148,155, forward strand.
CCCGCGCAGCGCCGAGGGGCGCAGGCCGCCGGCCACCTCCGACAAGGAGACGCGCCGCCGCTGCACTCCGCCGCGCAGCGCCTGCGGCAGTTTCTCGGCGATCCAGTCGAGCCGCTGGCGCGGCGAATCGAGCAGGGTTTCGCCACGCGGCAGCGCGCGGGCCAGATCGCCCAGCCGCTGGCGGCGCTGGGTCAGGGCGGTGGTCGCCGCCCGTGACAGCCGCGCGCCGGTGCTGTCGGTCCAGGCCATCAGTTCCAGCCGCACCGGCACCGCCAGTTCGGCCGCCGCCGTGGGGGTGGGCGCGCGCTTGTCCGAGACGAAGTCGATCAGCGTGGTGTCGGTCTCGTGCCCGACGGCAGAGATCAGCGGGATCTCGGAGGCGGCGGCGGCACGTGCCACGATTTCCTCGTTGAAGCCCCAGAGATCCTCCACCGAACCGCCGCCGCGCGCGACGATGATCAGGTCGGGACGCGGCAGCGCGCCACCGGGGGACAGCCGGTTGAAGCCGTCGATGGCGCGGGCCACCTCGGGCGCGCAGTTCGCTCCCTGCACCGCCACCGGCCAGATCAGCACCTTGCGCGGGAACCGGTCGCGCAGCCGGTGCAAGATGTCGCGGATCACCGCCCCCGAGGGCGAGGTCACGACACCGATGATCTGCGGCAGGTAGGGCAGGGGGCGCTTGCGCGCGGCATCGAACAGCCCCTCGGCGGCGAGTTGTTTCTTGCGCTTTTCCAGCAGCGCCATCAGCGCGCCCTGGCCGGCGACCGCCACCTCGTCGACGTTGAGGTTGTATTTCGACTGCCCGCCAAAGGCGGTCATGCGGCCGGTGACGACCACCTCCAGCCCTTCTTCGGGCTCGACGCTGAGGCTGGCGACCTGCCCCTTCCAGGTGGTGCAGGCCAGCACGTTGCGGTCATCCTTGACGTCGAAGTAAAGATGCCCCGAGCGGGCGCGGAACACGCGGCCCACCTCGCCGCGCACGCGGACCCGGCCAAAGCTGCCCTCCAGCGTGCGCTTGATCTCGCCCGAGATCTCCGAAACGGTGTATTCGGGCATGTTCTGTCCCGGTGTCGGGTCGTCGATCAGGTCTGACATCTGGCGCGCCTTGCTGTGGCTTGTTCTTCTGCCGGCTTGTTCTGCGGCAGCGCCCAGCTTAGAACGCCGCGCAGGCAAGGCCAAGCAGATCGGAGAACCAAGCCCCATGAACATCCTCATCCTCGGCGGCGGCGGGCGCGAACACGCGCTGGCATGGGCCGTGATGCAGAACCCGAAATGCGACAAGCTGATCGTGGCCCCCGGCAATGCCGGCATCGCCCAGATCGCCGATTGCGCCGCGCTGGATGTCGAGAACGGTGCGGCGGTGGTGGCCTTTGCCGAGGAGAACGCCATCGACTTCGTCATCGTCGGCCCCGAGGCGCCGCTGGCCGCCGGTGTCGCCGACCGCTTGCGCGAGGCGGGGATTCTCGTCTTCGGTCCGAACCGGGAAGCGGCGCGGCTGGAGGCGTCGAAAAGCTTTACCAAGGAAATCTGCGACGCCGCCGATGCGCCCACCGCCGGCTATGGTCATTTCACCGATGCCGAGGCGGCCCGGGACTACGTGCGGGCGCAGGGTGCGCCGATCGTGGTCAAGGCCGACGGGCTGGCCGCCGGCAAAGGCGTGATCGTGGCCGAGACGGTGGAACAGGCGCTGGCGGCCATCGACGACATGTTCGGCGGCGAGTTCGGCGCAGCCGGCGCCGAGGTGGTGATCGAGGAATTCATGGAGGGCGAAGAAGCCAGCTTCTTCGTGCTCTGCGACGGCGAGACCGTGCTGCCGATCGGCACCGCGCAGGACCACAAGCGGGTCGGCGAGGGCGATACCGGCCCCAACACCGGCGGCATGGGCGCCTATTCCCCTGCCCCGGTGATGACCGATGCGGTCACGCAAAAGGCGCTGGACGAGATCGTGCGCCCGACCATGGCCGAGATGGCCCGGCGCGGCGCGCCTTATCAGGGCGTGCTCTACGTGGGGCTGATGATCAAGGACGGCCAGCCGCGGCTTGTGGAATACAACGTGCGTTTCGGTGATCCCGAATGTCAGGTGCTGATGCTGCGGCTGGGGGCGCAGGCGATGGACCTGATGCATGCCGCCGCCGAGGGCCGGCTGTCGGAGGCCCGCGTCAACTGGGCCGACGATCACGCGATGACCGTGGTGCTGGCCGCCAAGGGCTATCCGGGGGCCTACGAGAAGGGAACCGAGATTCGCGGGCTGGACGGGCTGTCCGAGACCAGTTCCGAGAAGTGCTTTCACGCCGGGACCAGGGCGCAGGACGGCAAGATCCTGGCCAATGGCGGCCGGGTGCTGAACGCCACCGCGCGCGGCGCGACCCTGGCCGAGGCCCGCGACCGCGCCTATGCCATGGCCGAGGCGATCGACTGGCCGCAGGGATTTTATCGCCGCGACATCGGGTGGCGCGCGCTGGGCGAAAGCTGAGCGCGGAGCCGGCCTTTGCAGCGCGCCCGGTCCCGGTGTAACCTGACCACGATGGGGAGAAATGCATGACCGCAGCGACCGAAGAGGTGCTGGATCGCCTGTTCGCCAGCCGCGATCTGGCCGAACTGGCCTTTGTCCATGCGCCGGTGGGCCTGGTGGTGACCGAGAACCGGGTGATCCGGGAATGCAACGTCGCCTTTGCCACGATGTTCGGCTATTCCGTGGATGCGCTGCGCGACAGCACCTTTGCCGTGCTCTATCCCAGCCAGGAGGAATTCGTGAACATCCGCAACCGCGGTGTGCGCGACCTGCAGGAAAGCGGCGAGTACTGGGACGAGCGGGTGATGATGCGCAACGGCGGCGAGCTGTTCTGGTGCCGGGTGCGCGGCCATACCTTTACCCCGAACGCCCCGCTGGCCCGCGCGGTCTGGAGTTTTGCCGACCTCTCCGACACCCGCCCCTATCAGCCGCTGACCCGGCGCGAGCGCGAGGTGTTCTCGCTCCTCGGCGAGGGCAAGACCAGCAAGGAGATCGCCCGCGCGCTGGAGCTCAGCTATCGCACGGTCGAGGTGCACCGGGCGCGCCTGCTGAAGAAGTTCGGGGTTTCCAATACCGCCGGCCTGTTCCAGTCGCTGGGCGATATCAGCGGCGATCACGTGGTCAGCGGCTAGGATGGAGGCGCCGGAGCGGCTGCTGCCCGATGATCCGCGGCTGGCGCAGGTGCTGGCGCTGATCCGGGAAAGCTTCGCCTATATGGACGGACGGATCGACCCGCCCAGCTCGATGCACCGGCTGACGCTGGAGGGGCTTTCAAACCAGGCCGGCACCGCCGAGGTCTGGGCACTCGGGCATCCGGTGGCGGCCTGCGTGGTGCTGACGCCAAGGCCGGATTGCCTCTACCTGGGCAAGCTGGCGGTGGACCCCCGCCAGCGCGGCACCGGATTGGCGCGGCGGCTGGTCGACCTGGCCGTCGCCCGCGCCCGCGCGCTGGGGCTGCCGGTGCTGGAACTGCAGGTGCGGGTGGAACTGGCGGAGAACCACGCCGCCTTCGCCCGGTTGGGTTTTGCCAGAACCGGTGAGACGACGCACGCGGGCTATGACCGCCCGACCTCGATCACCATGCGGCGGGCGGTGGCCTAACGACAGGCCAGTGCGTCCGCCATGCTGTCCGGTCCTGTATAGGGGCCGATGTCGCGCCGGGTGATGTGGCCGCCCCTCAGGGTGCTGGCGATCAGGCGGAACCAGTTGGCATCGGCGGTGATGATTTCGGGGCCGCTGCCGCAGGTGCGGATGCCGCCGGAAATCTCGGGCTCTCCGAACCGGTGATTGGTCAGGTCGGGCGCCTCGGCCACGGGGGTCAGCGCGCCGTCCTTGTAGCGCCAGATGCGCAGGGTCTTGGCCAGGTGCGGACGGTCGATATAGGCGATCTCCACCGCCCCGTCGCCATCCAGGTCGGCGGCCCCCAGTTGCGCCAGCCAGCGGTTGCGCTGCCCGATATGCGGGGTGGCCGCCACCCGCCGCAACATGCCGCCGACACGTTTGTAGACGGCCAGCCTTGCGCCCCGGTCGCGCTGTGATTCCACGGTCAGGATTTCCGCCTCGCCGTCGCCGTCGAGATCGCGCAGCAGCGGGCGCACATCTTCGAACACCATGTCCTCGGGTAGGGTCACCATCGCGCCGACCTCGCCGGTCAGGCAGGGCAACTCCAGCCGAAAGCGGACGGAGAGCGCCGCCCATTCCCAGGGATCACCAAGCGCACCGTGCGGATAGCGGTCGGTGGGGGTGGTATATTGCGCCGTCCGGATCGCGCCGACGCAGGCCGGAGGCGTCGCGCCGGCGAGGACCGGCGGTGCCAGGCACAGCGCCAGGAAAAGCGCCGCGCCAAGCCGCATCAGATCTGCTTTTCGGGCATCTGCACGACCAGACCGTCCAGATCCTCGGTCACCTTGATCTGGCAGGTCAGGCGCGAGCGGGTCGGATCGGGCGCATAGGCGAAATCCAGCATGTCCTCTTCCATGTCTTCCTTGGCCGGCAGCTTCTCGACCCAGGCGGGATCGACATAGACATGGCAGGTCGAACAGGCACAGGCGCCGCCGCAATCGGCCTCGATGCCCGGAATGTTGTTGTCACGGGCGCCTTCCATCACGGTCAGCCCGACCGGGACGTCGACGACATGTTCGGTTCCGTTGTGCTCGATATAGGTGATCTTGGGCATCTGTGCTGCGTCCTTCTCGGTGGTCCCCGACTCCTTAGCCAAGCCGTCGGCACGTTTCCAGCCCGTTTTGCCCGGGGGCGGGGCGGCTCGACAAAACGCCATTCATGTTCTATTTTTGTTCTCATGTCGATGCCTGAACCGCGATCCCCCGTTACGCCCCCAGTCACATCTCCCGATCCATGGCCACGCCCGCCCGCCTGCCTGCCGGCGGCGCGGCTGGACGACCCGCCCGGGGGGGCGCGCGTGGCGGTGGCCGGGCTGGTGATCCTGCGGCAGCGACCGGGCACCGCCAAGGGGGTGATCTTTCTCACGCTCGAGGACGAGACCGGCGTGGTCAACGTGATCGTCTGGCGCAAGATCTACGAGGCATTCCGCCGCGCGGTGATCTCCGGGCGGCTGCTGCGGGTCACCGGTCGGGTGCAGCGCGGGCACGGGGTGACCCATGTGATCGCCGAGCGGGTCGAGGACATCTCGGAGATGCTCGACCTGCTGCTGTCCGAGGCGGGATGACACGGAATCCCGGGGCCGGTTGCGGGAAACTTTGCGCCGCCGGCGATCTGCGCTAGACTGGCCGCAACGAGAGAACACGCCTGTCGAGGCCCGAGCATGACACCGACCCGAACGATCCTCAGCGCGCTGGCGCTGGCCGGGCTTGCCGCCTGTGCCGGGCCGGTGGGCGACATCGCCGCGCTGGGCGAACCCGAAGTCAGCCGCCAGATCCAGCAGGCGCCCCCCGGCGCCCCCCCCGGCACCTGCTGGGGAAAACATGTGAGCCCGGCGGTGATCGAGACGGAGACCGAACAGGTGATGATGCAACCGGCCGAGATCCACGCCGATGGCACGGTGAGCCGCCCGGCGACCTTCAAGACCGAGACGGTGCAGAGGATCGTGCGCGAGCGCAAGGAAACCTGGTTCGAAACCCCCTGCGCCAGCGACATGACGCCCGAGTTCCTGGCCAGCCTGCAGCGCGCACTGGCGGTTCGCGGCCTCTATCACGGCACGGTGTCGGGCGAGATGGATACCCGCACCCGTGCTGCCGTGCGCCGCTACCAGAAACCGCAGGGACTCGATTCGGGGATCCTGTCACTGGCCGCCGCGCGCAAGCTGGGGCTGGCGGTCGTCGACCTGGACGAGGGCTGAGGCCCCGCGACCGGGGTCAGGCGTGCCGGGCGGGCCGCCTAGCGTTTGAACAGCAGCGCCTGCGCCTGCTTGTCCTGCGCGATGTTGGCACGTTTCTCGGCGGCCACCGCCCGGCCGGCCTGTACGGCGGGGCGGCTGCCTACGGTCTTGATCCAGCGGGCGAAATGCGGCTTGTCGTCGATCTGTTGCTCCTGCCGCTTCCACAGATGCGCCCAAGGCCAGATCGCCATGTCGGCGATCGAATAGAAATCGCCGGCGACGAATTCGTTGTCGGCCAACTGCCGGTTGAGCACGCCATAGAGGCGGCCCACCTCGGCGCGATAGCGGTCCTTGGCATAGGGCAGGTCCTGCGGCGGGTCCATCGCCGGGGCGTATTGCAGGAAGTGATGCGCCTGGCCCGCCATCGGCCCGACCCCGCCCATCTGCCACATCAGCCATTGGTCGACCGCGATGCGTTGTCGTTCGGTGCTGCCGCAGAACCGCCCGGTCTTGCGCGCGAGATATTGCAGGATGGCCCCCGATTCGAAGATCGAGATCGGCGCCCCGTCCGGCCCGTCGGGATCGGTGATCGCCGGCATCCGGTTGTTCGGCGCGATCTTCAGGAACGCCGGTTCGAACTGGGCGCCGGCGGTGATGTCCACCAGCTGCAGGGCATAGGGCAGGCCCATCTCCTCCAGCGCGATTGAGATTTTCCAGCCGTTCGGCGTGGGCCAGTAATACAGGTCGATCGGTGCACTCATCTCAGCCTCCCTCGGTCAGGGCGTGATCATGCGGCTTTCCGCGCCGGGGGCAAGGGGAGGCCGCCTGTCTTGACGGACGCCTGCCTTGGGCGTATGCCCGGCCCATCGAAGGATCGTGGCGATTTGTTACCGGATTGCGGGCCACGTTAAACACACCGCTAAAAGGTCAGGATGAAAGACCCCTTTCGCTTGGCCGCGATCGGGGTTTTTTTTGTGCCCGCCTGGACGGGCCAGAGGATGAGAACATGAGCGACAACTGGAAATCACGTACCACCGCAGTTCACGCCGGCACCCGCCGCAGCCAGTACGGCGAAATGAGTGAGGCGATCTACCTCACCCAGGGGTTTGCCTATGACAGCGCCGAAGCCGCCGAGGCCCGGTTCATCGAGGCCGGCGAGGACGAGTATATCTATGCCCGCTATGGCAACCCGACCGTGCGCATGTTCGAGGACCGGATCGCCCGGATCGAGGGGGCCGAGGACGCCTTTGCCACTGCCTCGGGGATGGCGGCGGTGTCCGGCGCGCTCACGGCGCTGCTCAAGGCAGGCGATCACGTGGTCGCGGCACGGGCGCTGTTCGGTTCGTGCCTCTATATCCTCGAAGAGGTGCTCGGCCGCTTTGGCGTCGAGGTCACATTCGTCGACGGCACCGACCTGGACCAGTGGCGGGCGGCGATCCGCCCCGACACCAGCGCGGTGTTCTTCGAATCGGTCTCCAACCCGACGCTCGAAGTGATCGACATCGCCGCCGTCGCCGACCTGGCCCACGCGGTGGGCGCGCTGGTGGTGGTCGACAACGTCTTTGCCACGCCGGTGTTCTCGGACGCGGTGGCACAGGGCGCCGACCTGGTGGTCTATTCGGCGACCAAGCACATCGACGGGCAGGGGCGCGCGCTGGGCGGCGTGATCCTGGGAACCCGCGAGGTGATCCGAAAAAAAGTCGAACCCTACATGAAACATACCGGCGGCGCGATGAGCCCGTTCACCGCCTGGATCATGCTCAAGGGGCTGGAAACGCTGGACCTGCGCGTGCGGGCGCAGGCCGCCAACGCGCAGGCCGTGGCCGAATCGGTCCAGCATCACCCGGCGCTGGCCCGCGTGCTGTTCCCCGGGCTGGCGGCGCATCCGCAATACGACCTCGCGCGCGCCCAGATGGGCGCAGGGGGCACGGTGCTGTCGCTCGACCTCAAGGGCGGGCAACCGGCCGCCTTCGGGTTCCTCAACGCGCTGAAGATCGCGCAGATCTCCAACAACCTCGGGGATGCCAAGACCATCGTCACCCATCCCGCCACGACCACCCACCAGCGCCTGAGCGAAGAGCAGCGCGCGCAGCTGGGGATCACGCCGGGGCTGGTGCGGGTGTCGATGGGGATCGAGAACCTCGAGGATCTTCTGGCCGACATCACCGGGGCGCTCGATGCCGCGAACTGAGGTCCGGGTGTCGGGCCGGGGCGGGAAAAACAAGTGATCCACCGCCAGTCTCGGTGCGTATTGGGATTAGGAATGGAAATCCACAGTCCCCGCGCCTAGATTTGGCGGGCAGATGCAAAGGGATCGGCAATGAATATTCAGTTCCCCGCGTTGGACGGCGCGCCCGACGAAAACGACGCCGCAGCGGCGCTTGACGTGTTGCGGGCCTGGGCCGCAAGCGCCACGGCGACCGAGGTTGCACAGCTTGACCCAGCCATCGCGCGGCTGCTGCCCGGCCAGGCGCTGGGGAACTATCCCGACCTGTCGCGGCACTACCCACAGGACTTCACGGTCGACGAGGCCTACAAGGCGACGCTGCCCGATCTTCAGAACGGGCCGGCCAGCCTGATCCGGGGCGCGAAACAGCAGATCCAGCATGTGGGGATCTCGAACTTCCGCCTGCCGATCCGGTTTCATACCCGCGACAACGGCGATCTGACGCTGGAAACCGGGGTGACCGGCTCGGTCAGCCTCGAGGCGGACAAGAAGGGCATCAACATGAGCCGCATCATGCGCTCGTTCTATGCCCATGCGGATCGCACCTTCAGCTTCGAGGTGATCGAGGCGGCGCTGGACGATTACAAGAGCGACCTCGAAAGCTTCGATGCCCGCATCCAGATGCGCTTTTCCTTCCCGATGAAGGTGGAGAGCCTGCGCTCGGGGCTGGCCGGCTACCAGTATTACGACATCGCGCTGGAGCTCGTGGAAACCGACGGGGTGCGCAAGAAGATCATGCACCTCGACTATGTCTACTCCTCGACCTGCCCCTGTTCGCTGGAACTCAGCGAACACGCCCGGTCGCAGCGCGGCCAACTGGCGACGCCGCATTCGCAGCGCTCGGTCGCGCGAGTCTCGGTGGTGCTGGACCCGGATGCGCCCTGCCTGTGGTTCGAGGACCTGATCGAGGCCTGCCGCCGGGCGGTGCCGACCGAGACGCAGGTCATGGTCAAGCGTGAGGACGAACAGGCCTTTGCCGAGATGAACGCCGCCAATCCGATCTTCGTCGAGGATGCGGTGCGGCTGTTCTGCGCCCAGTTGCAGGCCGATCAGCGCATCGGCGATTTCCGCATCATTGCCAGCCACCAGGAGAGCCTGCACAGCCATGACGCCGTCAGCCTGCTGGTCGAGGGCGAGACCTTTGCCTCCGAAAGCCTCGATCCGCACCTGTTTGCCTCGCTGATCCACGCGGGTTGAGCGGCGGCGCGGCCGCCTGGCGGGGCGGATCCTGACCGAAATTCCGCGCTGCAGCGAAAAATGCTGCAATTGCATTCGCCCTGCGCTATGCTGGTCTCGTGATGCGCGCCGGCCGGCGCGCGGCCCGATGCTCAAAAGCGGAGCGATCTCATCATGACCCCGATATTCGATCCCCTCAGTGCCCAGACCGCGATGTTGCGCTTGGCGGGCTATGCCGCCAGCCAGCAGCTTGCGGTGATGCAGACCTTCACCCTGTTCGCCGCCAACATGCCCGCGCTTCAGGCACGGGCGGTGTCCCTTGCCTGGTCCGGCGGAGAGACAGCCGCCAAACCGGCGGCGAAGCCTGCCGCGAAAACACCTGCCAAACCGGCGGCCAAACCGCGCACGGCCCGCCCCCCGGCGGCCCGGACCACGACACGCCCGGCGCCTGCCACGCCCTTGAAGACGGCAGAAAAGGTGACACCGGCACCGAAACCGGCGGCAAAGGCGGTTCCGCAAAAAACGGTGGCGAAGCCGTCCACGCCCCCCGATGCGCCAATCAAGGCTGAGGCGCCCACGCCTCCGGCCAAGGCGACGCGGGCCGGTACCAAGGCCCCGGCGAAAAAAACCGTAGCCCGGACTCTTGCAGCGAAACCGGCAGAGGCACCGGCGGCCCCTCCCGCGGCCGAGGCAAAACCGGCGGCCAAGCCCGCGACCAAACCGGCACCCCGCCGACGCGCCCGGGCGCCGTCCAAACCGCCACGGATGCCCGGCGACGGCGAATGAGGCCCGGGACCGTGCCGGCGCCGGCCTGTCGCGCTTGACAGTCGGCGCAGGGCGCGCCAACGCTGCCGCTCATGTTTGACCTGCGTCCCGTCGGATATGTGATCGGCCTGCTCGTCGCCATTCTCGGCGCGACCATGGCCCTGCCGTTGATCGCCGACCTGATCGAGGGGCGTGGCGAATGGCATGTCTTCCTGGAAAGCGGGATGGTCTCGGTGCTGGTCGGGGGGATGATCTCGCTGAGTTGTTCCAATGGCCGGCGCGAGGGGCTGACGATCCAGCAGACCTTTCTCCTGACCACCGGCGTCTGGGCGGTCCTGCCGCTGTTCGGTGCGATCCCCTTCATGCTGGGCGAGACCGAGTTGCGTTTTGTCGATGCCTATTTCGAGGCGATGTCGGGCGTGACCACCACCGGTTCGACGGTGGTGACGGGGCTGGACGACCTGCCGCACGGCATCCTGTTGTGGCGTGGCATCCTGCAATGGCTGGGCGGCATCGGGATCATCGTCGTGGCGATGGTCTTCCTGCCCGAGTTGCGGGTGGGCGGGATGCAGATCTTTCGCTCCGAGGCCTTCGAGACCATGGGCAAGATCCTGCCGCGCGCCACCGCGATCGCCGGCCAGATCTCGACCATCTACATCGGGCTGACCGTTGCCTGCATGTTCACCTACATGGCGCTGGGCATGTCGTTCTTCGACGCGCTGGTGCATGCGCTGACCACCTGTTCGACCGGCGGTTTCGCCAACTATGATGCCTCCTTCGGCACCTTCTCGGGGCCGGCGGAATATGCGGCCTCGGTCTTCATGGTGCTCGCCGCGCTGCCCTTCGTGCGCTATGTCCAGATGATCAACGGCCACGCCAGCCCGTTGTTTCGCGACAGCCAGGTGCGCACCTTCCTGATCGTCATCGCGGTCCTGGTGCTGGTGACGACGCTGGTGCTGACCTCGATCTTTCCGCATCACTGGGAACAGGCGATGCGAGAGGCGCTGTTCAACATCACCTCGATCATCTCCGGTACCGGGTTTTCCAGCGTCGATTACATGACCTGGGGCAGTTTCCTGATCATGCTGTTCTTCTTCATCGGGCTGATCGGCGGCTGTGCCGGCTCGACCGCCTGCTCGGTCAAGATCTTCCGCTACCAACTGCTGTTTTCCTCGATCGCGGTGCAGATCCGGCGTATCCGCAACCCGCACGGGGTCTTTACCCCGCGGTTCGAGGGCCGCCCGGTGGGGGCCGACGTGCTGAGCTCGGTGATTTCCTACTTCATGTTCTTCGTGGTGTCGCTGGGGCTGCTGTCCTGGGGGCTGGCGCTGACCGGGCTGGACATGATCACCGCGATCTCCGGCGCGGCGACGGCGCTGGCCAATATCGGCCCGGGCCTGGGCGACAAGATCGGGCCGGCGGGCAACTTCGCCGGGCTGAACGACCCGGCCAAGTGGATGCTGTCTATTGCCATGCTGGTGGGCCGGCTGGAGCTGATGGTCGTCTATGCCATCCTGACGGTGCAGTTCTGGCGCGCCTGAGGCCGTTCCCCCCAGCCCCCTCAATGAAAAACCCCGGCGCCGGGCCGGGGTTTCCTGTACATTTTGCCGTGGTGATGGGGCTTACAGCCCCAGCTTGGCCGCGACGATCTGGTTCACTGCCTTGGGGTTGGCCTTGCCGCCGGTGGCCTTCATCACCTGGCCCACGAACCAGCCGGCCAGTTTCGGGTTGGCCTTGGCCTTTTCCACCTGGGCGGGGTTGGCGGCGATCACCTCGTCGACCGCGGCCTCGATGGCGCCGGTGTCGGTGACCTGTTTCATGCCGCGCGCCTCGACGATCTCGGCCGGGTCGCCGCCCTCGGTATAGACGATCTCGAAAAGGTCCTTGGCGATCTTGCCCGAGATGTCGCCCTTGGAGATCAGGTCGATGATCCCGCCCAACTGCTCCGGGTTGACCGGACTGGTGGTGATGTCGTGGTCGTCTTTCTTCAGCCGGCCGAACAGCTCGTTGATGACCCAGTTGGCCGCCAGCTTGCCGTCGCGCCCCTGCGCCACCGCCTCGAAATAGGCGGCCGTCTCGACCTCGGCGGTCAGCACGCTGGCGTCATAGTCGGTCAGGCCGAAATCGGCGATATAGCGCGCCTTGCGGGCATCCGGCAGTTCCGGCAGCGCGGCGGCGATCTCGTCCACCCAGGCCTGCTCGATTTCCAGCGGCAGCAGGTCGGGATCGGGGAAGTAGCGGTAATCATGCGCCTCTTCCTTGGACCGCATCGAGCGGGTCTCGCCCTTGTCGGGATCATAGAGGCGGGTTTCCTGGTCGATCGTGCCGCCGGCCTCGACGATGGCGATCTGGCGCCGGGCCTCGACCTCGATCGCCTGCTGGATGAACCGCATCGAGTTCATGTTCTTGATCTCGCAGCGGGTGCCGAGGTGACTGAAATCCTGGGTTTCCCAGTATTTCTCGTAATCGCCGGGGCGGCAGATGCTGACGTTGACATCGGCGCGCAGGTTGCCGTTCTGCATGTTGCCGTCGCAGGTGCCAAGATAGCGCAGGATCTGGCGCAGCTTGGCGATATAGGCGGCGGCCTCTTCCGGCCCGCGGATGTCGGGGCGGCTGACGATCTCCATCAGCGCCACGCCGGTGCGGTTCAGATCGACAAAGGACATGTTCGGGTCCATGTCGTGGATCGACTTGCCGGCGTCCTGCTCCAGGTGGATGCGTTCGATCCGCACCATGCGGCCGATGCCCTCGCCCAGTTCGACCAGCACCTCGCCCTCGCCGACGATGGGGTGATAGAGCTGGCTGATCTGATAGCCCTGCGGCAGGTCGGGGTAGAAATAGTTCTTGCGGTCAAAGGCGCTGACCAGGTTGATCCCGGCCTTGAGGCCCAGCCCGGTGCGGACCGCCTGTTCGACACAGAACTCGTTGATCACTGGCAGCATGCCGGGCATCGCCGCGTCGACGAAGGAGACGTTGGAATTGGGCTCGGCGCCGAATTGGGTCGAGGCGCCCGAGAACAGCTTGGCGCGCGAGCTGACCTGCGCATGGACCTCCATGCCGATCACCAGTTCCCAGTCGTGCTTGGCCCCGGCGATCACCTTGGGCTTGGGGGGCTCGAATGTCAGGTCCAGCATGGGGTGCCTCGTCTCCGCGAATGTCCGGCCTGCGTTCTAGGCCAGAGCGCGCGGCTGGGCAAGGGGATCAGAGCGCGCCGGTCACCGGCCCCTCCGGCGTAAAGGTGATGCGCAGCCCGCGGTCGAGGTCGTCGCGGAACTGTTCGGCGATGGCGCGCAGCGCGTCGGCCCGCCCGCGCGCGGCGAACCGCTGCGGCGAGGCGACGCGCAGGTTGTTGTCAAACCCCTGTGCCGCATGGGCCCAGACCAGCGGGTGCACTTCGGTCAGGTGGTCGCGGATCAGCCAGCCGGCACAGGCGGCGATGCGTGCGCGCGGACTGTCCGGCGCCGGCGTGTCCCCGTCGCGGCGCAGGGTGATCGCGCAATAGGCGGCAAGCAGGTTGATCATCTCCTGCTCGGGATGCGCGGCGACGATATCGCGCAGCCCGTCGATGAAGAAATCGACATCCACCGCGTCGAGGGCGTCGGCATCCCCGGCAATGGCGTCGAAGCAGACCCAAGCATAGCCGCCCGTGCCCCAGATGTCCTGCGTGCGCGCGGCGGTGCGGCGCGCCTCGAGGTCCAGCGCCGCGCGGTCGGGCAGCAGGTGCGCCCCGAGCGCGCGCATGGCCCGGAAGTTCTGCGGATCGAGGTCGATCAGCGCGCCATGGCTGTCGGCCAGTCGTCGCGCCAATCCGGGGCGGCGCGCCAGCAGCGCGCATTGCGCCGAGGCCACCGCCGGGCTGTCCAGCGCTATGGCGTCGAAGGCCTCCAACAGGCGCGCGGCGCGGTCGAAATGCGCGGCACAGCGTTGCCGGTTCAGCGCGGGAAGGGTGGCCTCCGCGCCGGTGCCGCGCCAGGCCCAGGCGATGTCGATATGCGCCAGCGCCACGACAAGGGTCACGTGGGGATCGGTCCGGTGTTCCTGCCGCATCGCCTCCAGCGACATGATCCCCGAGAGCAGCGCGGGATCCTCGGCCCCGGCCCCCCGCTCCAATGCCTGTTCGACGGCCTGCACGACGTCGCAGCGTGCACCATAGGCCAGCAGCTCGGCCAGTGGCACCCCGCCTGGCGCGGCGCTCCGCGCGGAATCGGCGGCGCGAATTTCCGCCGCAAGGTCGTCCCAGCGGTCCTGCCGGGCCAGGAACAGCCCCCGTTCCCGCGCCTGTTGCGCGATATCGCTTCCGGTCTCGCCCTCGCGGATCGGGATGTCGACCAAGGTCTCGAGCGAGGCCTCCGGCTCTGACGGCAGGACGGGCGAGGGGGCGCGCCGCGTGAAACGGGCAATGGACTGGGCCAACACGGGCAGAATGGAAGGCAACGCGTGGCGATCGAATTGGAACATGAAGACCCCGAATGGCGGCAGCTGCGGATTTCCCCGTGAACCTGCCGCTGCATTGGGGCGCAAAGGTGGCACCACGGGGGTGTTTGCGGACGGCGAATGGGGTAATTGAGTGGCATTGTCCCCGGAAGGGAACCGGAGCGCCGTTTCACCCGGGGTCCGGGCCGCGATTGTTCATTGATCGGGTGACGCCGGGTCAGAAGGCCGGGTCAGAACACGGTGAAATGATGCCGCTCCACCTGAACGCCACGGGCCAGAAGCGCCGCTTCGAACACCCGGTGCGGCGGCAACGATTCGTCGGGCAGGCGGATGCGTCGCCCCGATGTCAGCACCGCCGTCGCGCGCACCGAGAAATCCCAACGGGTATCGAGGCGCAGACGCGCGATCTCCGACAGGGCCAGAGTTCCCTTGCGCCGCCCGCTGCGCCACGACAGGGACTCCGCGTCCAGCGTCAACCCGGCCTCGGGGTCGCGGTAGAGATCGTAGAGCGCCGGCAGGGTCGGCAGCGCCAAGAGCGCCATCAGCCACCACGCGGCGTCAAACAGCAGGATCGCGGCGAGCAGCGCTGCATAGACGCAGATCAGAACGCCCAGCATCCTCGGGCTGCGCCCCCGCCGCGAAAAGCTGAAGCTGCCCCCGGGCACCGTTCAGCGACCGGCGCCGGGGGACAGGGAGCAGGGCAGGGGGCGCGGCACCTCACGCGCCCCGGATGCGGGAGATCATCTCGGCGGTGTCGCGCGACAGGTCCGGCGTCGAGGCGATGCGCTCAAGCTGCGCCCCGATCAGCGCCTGCCGCTCCGCGTCATAGCGTTTCCAGGTCTGGAACGCGCTGCACATCCGCGCGGTGGTCTGCGGGTTCAGCGGATCGAGCCGGATCAGCCAATCGGCCAGCAACGCGTAGGCGGCGCCGGAGGGGGCATGAAAGCCCGCGTGGTTGCCCGCCAGCGCGCCAAAGACCGCGCGAAAGCGATTGGGCGTCTTCCAGGTGAAATCGGCGTGTTCGGTCAGCGCCCGGGCGATCTGCGCCGCGTCCTTCGGGGCGGCCTCGGTGATCTGCAGCATGAACCACTTGTCGATCACCAGCCGGTCGGCCTTCCACTGGTCATAGAACCGCGCCAACTGCGCCGCCCCCTTGCCCGCGCGCAGCAGGCAGGCCAGCGCTGAAAGCTGGAGCGTCATGTTGTCGGCCGCCGCGAATTGCGCCGCCGCCTGTTCGCCGCCGTCGCGCCGGGTCATCAGGCCCAGGATCGCGCCGGCCAGCGCCCGCTTGCCCGATTGCGCGGCGTCCGGGGCATAGGGGCCGGCCACCTGCGCCGAATTGTACAATTCACCCAGCAAATCCCCCAAGGCCTCGGCCTGGGCATCCTTCAGCCGTTCCACCGCGGACCAGATCGCCATCGGGTCCGGGGTGATGCCGGCCTCGTGCAGGAAGCCGGCCAGTTGCGACTGGCCGGGCAGGCCCAGCATCAGCGCGCGATAGGCCGGGTCAAGCTGGTCGTCGCGCAGCACCCTGCGGATGCCGTCCAGGTAATCGGCATCCGGGTCGGCGCCCTTGGTGATCATGTCGATCAGGCACTGCCGCGCCAGGTCTCGGCCCGCCTCCCACCGGTTGAAGGGGTCGGTGTCATGGGCCAGCAGAAAGGCGCGGTCGGCGCTCTCGGGCAGTTGGTCGAGGATCACCGGCGCCGAGAAATCCCGCAGGATCGAGGGGACGGGATGCGCCGCCAGCCCTTCGAAGGTGAACGACTGGGTCGTCTCGGTCATCTCCAACACCTGCGTCGGAAGCACCTCGTCGCCGTTGGGGCCAAGCAGGCCCACCGCGATCGGGATCACCTGCGGGCTCTTCTCCGGCTGGCCGGGGGTGGGGGCGGTGCGCTGGGTGAAGGTCAGGGTATAGGTGCCATCCTCGAACGCCTCTTCCACGCTCAGCCGCGGCGTGCCCGATTGCGAATACCAGCGTTTGAACTGGCCCAGGTCGCGGCCGGTGACATCCTCGAAGACCTTGAGCCAGTCCTCGATGGTGCAGGCCTGCCCGTCATGACGCGCGAAATACAGGTCCAGCGCCTCGGCATAGGCGGAATCGCCCACCAGCCGCTTGAGCATGCCGATCACCTCGGCGCCCTTCTCATAGACGGTGGCGGTGTAGAAGTTGTTGATCTCCTGGAAACTCTCGGGGCGCACCGGGTGTGACAGCGGCCCGGTATCCTCGGGGAACTGCCGCGCGCGCAGGTCGATCACGTCGCTGATCCGCTTGACCGGGGCAGAGCGCATGTCGGCGGTGAACTGGCTGTCGCGGAACACCGTCAGCCCCTCTTTCAGGCACAGCTGGAACCAGTCGCGGCAGGTGATGCGGTTGCCGGTCCAGTTGTGGAAATACTCATGCGCGATGATCGCCTCGATGCGCTCGAAGTTCATGTCGGTCGAGGTGTCGGGGCTGGCCAGAACGCAGGAAGAGTTGAAGATGTTCAGCCCCTTGTTCTCCATCGCGCCCATGTTGAAATCGTCCACCGCGACGATGTTGAAGACATCCAGGTCGTATTCGCGACCATAGGTATCCTCGTCCCATTTCATCGCCTTCTTCAGCGCCTCCATGCCAAAGGCGCATTTGTGCTCGTCCCCCGGCCGCACCCAGAGGTTCAGGTCCACAGGTTTGCCCGACACGGTGGTGAAGCTGTCCGATTGCGCCACGAGATTGCCCGCCACCAGCGCGAACAGATAGGCCGGCTTGGGCCAGGGATCGTGCCATTCGGCCCAGCCTTCGCCGCGCCCGGTGGGGTTGCCGTTCGACAGCAGCACCGGCAGATCGCCGTTGATGCGCACGCTGAAGGTGCTCATCACGTCGGGGCGGTCGGGGTAATAGGTGATCTTGCGAAAGCCCTCGGCCTC
The DNA here is from genome assembly GCF_040365005.1 of Aquicoccus sp. SU-CL01552. NCBI lineage: Bacteria > Pseudomonadati > Pseudomonadota > Alphaproteobacteria > Rhodobacterales > Paracoccaceae > Aquicoccus > Aquicoccus sp. SU-CL01552. Next base: position 165,471 of record NZ_BAABWV010000005.1, read on the forward strand.
GCACTGGGTGCAGTACATACCGTTCGACATGTACAGCCCCTCCAGCGCGGTGTTGTGTCCCGGGTCGATCTCGACCTCGCATTCCCAGACAAAGGGCGCGTCGGGCGCTTCGGCGGTCAGCCCGCCGTCGGTGATCTCGGGCGTGATCCCGGCGCCGTCGATTGCGGCGCGGATCAGCGTCAGCCCCTCGCCATGCAGGAAAAAGCGGCGATCGCGCGCCTGCGGGTTGGGGCGAAAGGCGATGCGGCTGGTCACCCGCGTGGCATGGGGCGCAAGATCAAAGGTCAGGTGGACCGAGTCGACCAGATAGCCGAACGGCGCGTAGTCCTTGAGATAAATCGTCTGGGGGGCGGCGTCGCGCATGGGGGCCTCGCTGGGTTGGATCGGCGCCGACGTTAGGCAAATGCCCGGTCCCCTGCAAGGCGTCCCCACGCCGCGCTCCCGAGGGTTTTCAGGGCCGGTTTGAAACTGCTATCGGGAAAATTGGTCAAAAGACTTTACCGACGTGTTGCCGATAGGAAACTTTCGTTCTAGACGGTGAACAAGGGCATTTTTGCAGGAGGCGTTTGGCAATGACGAAGAGAGTGGAGCGGCACGGGCTGCAGGTAGCGGCGGACTTGGCAGGCTTCGTCGAGGACCGGGCGCTGCCCGGCACCGGCGTGACGGCAGAGACCTTCTGGGCGGGTCTGGCGCGCATGGTCGCCGAGCTGGGGCCGAAGAACCGCGCCTTTCTCGCCACCCGCGAAAAGATGCAGGGTCAGATCGACGCCTGGCACCTCGCCCGCAAGGGCCGGCCGCATGATGCCGCCGCGTACGAGGCCTTCCTGCGCGAGATCGGCTACCTGCTGCCCGAGGGCGCGGATTTTGCCATCGACACCGCCGGCGTCGATCCTGAGATCGCCCATGTGCCCGGCCCGCAACTGGTGGTGCCGATCACCAACGCCCGCTTTGCGCTGAATGCGGCCAACGCGCGCTGGGGGTCGCTCTATGATGCGCTTTACGGCACCGACGCGCTGGGCGACCTGCCCACGGGCGGCGGCTATGATTCCGCGCGCGGGGGCCGGGTGATCGCCTGGGCCAAGGCGCACCTGGACAAGGCGGTGCCGCTCGAGCGCGTATCCTGGGCCGAGGTCACCGGCATCGACCAGGACGCGGGCGGGGTGATCCTGGCCAGTCCGCAGGGGCCGGTGCGGCCGGTGGATCCGGCGCAATACGCCGGGCGCAACGCGGATGGGTCGGAGTTCCTGTTCACTTGCAACGGGTTGCATATCCGCGTGGTCCTGGGGCCCGACACCCCGGTGGGCCGCGACGATCCGGCGGGGATCAGCGACGTGATCCTGGAATCGGCCATGTCCACCATCATGGATTGCGAGGACAGCGTCGCCGCCGTCGATTCCGAAGACAAGGTGCTGGCCTATTCCAACTGGCTCGGCCTTATGAGGGGCGACCTGAAGGAAAGCGTGAGCAAGGGCGGCAAGACCTTTGACCGGGTGCTGGCGCCGGATCTGGAGTTCACCGCCCCGGACGGCGGCGTCATCACGCTGAAAGGTCGCTCGCTGATGCTGATCCGCAATGTCGGCCACCTGATGACCAACCCGGCCATCCTTGACGGGCAGGGCGGCGAGATCCCCGAGGGGTTGCTGGATGCGCTCTGCACCACGATGATCGCCATGCATGACCTCAAGGCGCAGGGCGGCAACTCGCTGCACGGCTCGGTCTACGTGGTCAAACCCAAGATGCACGGACCGGCCGAGGTCGCCTTCGCGGTCGAGATCTTCGACATGGTCGAGGATATTCTCGGCCTGCCGCGCAATACCGTGAAACTCGGCATCATGGACGAGGAGCGCCGCACCAGCGTGAACCTCAAGGAATGCATCCGGGCGGCGAAATCGCGGGTGGCCTTCATCAACACCGGCTTCCTCGACCGCACCGGCGACGAGATCCACACCAGCATGGAAGCCGGCCCGATGCGGCCCAAGGGCGAGATGAAATCGACCCCCTGGATCACCTCTTACGAGGATCGCAACGTCGATATCGGCCTGGCCTGCGGCTTGCAGGGCAAGGCGCAGATCGGCAAGGGGATGTGGGCGATGCCCGACCGCATGGCCGACATGCTCGAGGCCAAGATCGGCCATCCGCAGGCGGGTGCCAACTGTGCCTGGGTGCCCTCGCCCACCGCCGCCACGCTGCACGCGACGCATTATCACCTGGTCGATGTCTTTGCCCGCCAGGACGAGATCGCCGCCGGTGGCGCGCGCGGCACGCTGGGCGACCTGCTGACCATCCCGGTGATGGAGGGGCGCAACCTGAGCGATGACGAGATCGCCCGCGAGATCGAGAACAACGCGCAGGGCATCCTGGGCTACGTGGTGCGCTGGATCGACCAGGGGGTCGGTTGCTCCAAGGTGCCCGACATCCATGACGTCGGCCTGATGGAGGACCGCGCCACCTGTCGCATCAGCTCGCAGGCGCTGGCGAATTGGCTGCATCATGGCGTGGTGAGCGAGGACCAAGTGATGGAGGCCCTGCGCAAGATGGCGCAGGTGGTGGATCGGCAGAACGCCGGTGACGCGGCCTATCGACCGATGGCGCCGGGGTTTGACGGCATCGCCTTTCAGGCCGCCTGCGACCTGGTGTTCAAGGGCCGGGTTCAGCCCTCGGGCTATACCGAGCCGGTGCTGCATCGCCGCCGGCTGGAACTGAAGGCGCAATTGGCGGGATGAGCTGACGGGGCGCGGGGCAGTCTAGCTCCTCGCCCCGGAGCGTATTTTCAGCCGAGAAGAAAACAAAATAGGGAGAGGACGGCATGGCGATAACATTGGACCAGGCCCGCAGGATCATCAGCGCGGCGCGCGACAAGGGGCGCGAGCTGGGATTGAAACCGCTGTCCCTGGCGGTGCTCGACGCGGGCGGCCACCTGCTGGCCTTCGAGCGTGAAGACGGCGCCTCTCCGGGCCGGTTCGCCATTGCCCACGGCAAGGCTTACGGCGCGGTGATGCTGGGCATGGCGGGCAGCGCCCAGATGGCCCGGGCCGAGGCACAGCCCTATTTCATGGCGGCGGTCAACGGCGTCTACGGCGGCCAGGTGATCCCGGTGCCGGGCGGTGTCCTGGTTCGCGATGGAACCGGCGCGGTGGTGGGGGCGGTCGGCGTGACCGGCGATACCTCGGACAATGACGCCGCCGCCGCGCTGGCGGGGATCGAGGCCGCCGGCCTGACCGGCGAGGCCTGATCGCGCGCGCCGCCGCTGCCCGGTTTTCGGGCGCGCGGCCCGGTTGTGCGCCCCGGCACAACCGTCTGCGCCGTGATGCAGGGGCGGGGTGTTGCAGCGCCCCGCGCGGCCCTGTATCCAGTGCGTGTATACACGTGAAAGTGAGCAATTCATGGCCCGCCCCGTTGTCGGCATCATCAGCAATTCCTTTCTGATCAACGACAGCTATCCGACCCACGCGGGCGGAACGATGAATTCCGAGGCCGTCGCCTGCGTCGCGGGCTGCGTTCCGCTGATCATCCCCGCCGATCCGCGCTTTGTCCCGGTCGAGGACCTGCTTGATATCTGCGACGGGTTCCTGCTGACCGGCGGGCGGCCCAACGTTCACCCCGAGGAATACGGCGAAGAGGCGACCGAGGCGCATGGTGCCTTTGACCGGGCGCGCGACGCCGTGGCGCTGCCGCTGGTGCGCGCCTGCGTCGAGCGCGGCCAGCCCTTCCTGGGGATCTGCCGCGGCTTTCAGGAGGTCAACGTGGCGATGGGCGGCTCGCTCTACCCCGAGATCCGCGATCTGCCGGGGCGGATGAACCACCGGATGCCGCCCGAGGGCACGCTGGAAGAGAAATTCGCCCTGCGTCACCGGGTGCGGCTGGCCGAGGGCGGCGTGTTTCACAAGCTGTTCGGCGCGCCCGAGGTGATGACCAACACGCTGCACGGGCAGGGCATCAAGCGCCCGGGCGCTCGCATCGAGGTCGAGGGCTGGGCGCCCGACGGCACGCCCGAGGCGATCCATGTCAAGGATGCGCCGGGCTTTACCCTCGCGGTGCAGTGGCACCCGGAATACGACGCCGCCAACGACCCGGTCTCGCGGCCCCTGTTCACCGCCTTCGGCGATGCAGTGCGGGCCTGGTCCGCTACGCGCCGCGCGCCCCTGCAACGCAGCGCCTGAGCGTCCTTTCCCGACCTGACGCAAGGCGGTCCCGAACCGGACTGCACTGTCGCCGGTTTCGCAAAGAGGGCTGGCTCGCCGGGTGACGGACCAACCCCGGAGTTCTCAGACCAGCAGATCGAAGTCGTGCATCAAGGGCAGGCTGCGCGCCCGCTTGCCGGTCAGGTCGAACAGCGCATTGGCCAGCGCCGGCATCGAGGGTGGCGTGCCCGGCTCGCCCGCGCCGCTGATATGCTCCTGGTTCTGCAGGATGCGCACCTCGGTCGTCGGGGTGTTATGGATGCGCAACGCGTCGTAATCGGGAAAGTTCTGCTGTTCGACTGCCCCCTCGGCAAAGGTGATCTCGCCAAAGCAGGCCGCCGACAGCCCGTAGACCATGCCGCCGGACAGCTGCGCCTCGAGGTTGCGCGGGTCGAGCGCCACGCCCACGTCCGCCGCGATCCAGGCCCGGCTCATGGCGATACCGTCCTTGGTGTCGCGAACCTCGATCACCGTCGCCGTGGGGGTGCCGAAACTGTAGCAGAAGCCGACCCCGCGACCGACGCCCTCGGGCGTCTCGCCGGTCCAGTCGGACATCTCGCGCACCGTCTCCAGAACCGTGGCGGCGGGGGCGTATTCCGCCCGCGCCAGCTCCAGCCGGAACGCCAGCGGATCGCGCCCGGCTGCATGGGCCATCTCGTCGATGAAACTGTCGAACAGAAAGCCGTTCATCGACGCCCCGACCGAGCGCCAGAAGCCGACCGGGATGGTGAGATCGGCGAGGTAGCCGCGAACGCGGAAATTGGGGATGGCGTAGGGCTGGTTGAAGGCGCCGTCCACGGTGCCCTTGTCCGGACCGGCGGCGGGCAGGCCAAGCCAGCGGCCCATCGCCTGTTGCGTCGGCGATTGCGCCGCGATCTGGCCGTCGAGCAGCACCGCCTTGCCATCCTTGACCGCGCCGCGGAACCGCGCCAGCGCGCCGGGACGGTAGAAATCGTGGGTCATGTCCTCTTCGCGCGACCAGGTCAGTTGCACCGGCGTGCCCGGCATCTCGGCGGCCACCTGCGCGGCGTAGACCGAGAAATCCAGCTCTCCGCGCCGGCCAAAGCCGCCGCCCATGTAGGTGGTGTGCACCTCCACCGCCTCCGGGGCCAGCCCGACCGCCGCGGCGCAGCTCTTGCGGGTGAACAGCGGCGCCTGGTTGCCGCACCAGACCTCCAGCTTGATGCCCGAGTACAGCGCCGTGGCGTTCATCGGCTCCATCGTCGCATGGGCGAGGTAGGGCACGCGGTACTCCGCCGTGATCTCGGTGGCGCCCTCGGGCAGGGTCGCGGCATCGCCGTCGTCGCGCAGGGTCGAGTTGGCGCCGCCGTCAAAACCCGCTGCGATCCGGTCGAACACCGCCTCGGTATCGGGCGGGTTGGTGCCCATCTCCCAGTCGATCTCGACCGCCTCTGCCGCCTGCATCGCCAGCCAGGTGTTCGAGGCGACAACGGCGATCCCGTTGCCCAGGTTGACCACCCGGTCCACCCCCGGCATCGCCCGCGCCGGGCTGTCGTCGAACCGGATCATGCGCCCGCCCAGATGCGGGTTCATCCGCAATGCGGCGAACCGCATCCCCTCCAGCCGCACGTCGATGCCAAAGCGCGCGGTGCCGGTGACCTTGTCCACCATGTCGACGCGATCGACGGGCTTGCCGAGGATGCGCCATTGCGCCGGGTCGCGCAGCGGCGCGTCGATCGGATCGAGCCCGGCGGCGGCCTCGGCCAGGTCGGCATAGGCGATCTCGCGTCCATCGGCGGCGATGACCATCGCCTTTTCGGTGCGCAGATCGGCGCGCGCCACCCCCAGCAGGTCGGCAGCGGCCTGTTTCAATGTCTCGCGGGCGCTGGCGCCGGCGGCCCGCATGCGGCTGTAGCCATCGACCATCGAGGTCGAGCCGCCGGTCACCTGCATGTTCATCACCTTGCCGACCCGGCCCAGCGTCTCGGCCAGCGTGTGGCCGAAGCTGGTTTTGTCATAGCCCTTGCCGGGCAGCGCCTCGCCCAGCAGGGCGCTGTTGTAATAGGCCTGCGCGGCGGGGCCGTGCAGCACGCGGATCTGGTCCATCTCCACGTCCAGCTCCTCGGCGATCAGGGCCGCCCAGGTGGTCTGCACGCCCTGGCCCATCTCGGCGCGCGGGGCGATGAGGGTGATGCCGTTGGCGTCGATCAGCACGAAGGGGTTGAGCGCGCCGCCGCCTGCTCCGGGCGTCAGCGGGTTGGGGGCGGGGCGGGCGACGTAATAGGTGCCGAAGGCCACGCCACCGACGATGGCGGCGGAGCCGATGAGAAAGCTGCGGCGGGCGATTTTTCCGATGCTGGCCATGGGATCAGGCCTCCTTCATCATCTTCGCGGCGCTGTGGATCGCGGCGCGGATGCGGGGATAGGTGCCACAGCGGCACAGGTTGCCCTGCATCGCCGCGTCGATCTCGTCATCGCTGGGCGCGGGGGTCTCGGCCAGCAGCGCGGCGGCCTGCATGATCTGGCCGGACTGGCAATATCCGCATTGCGCCACCTGGTGTTCGGCCCAGGCGCGCTGGATCGCGGCCATGGCGTCGGGTGTTCCCAGCCCCTCGATGGTGGTGACCTCGCCCCGGACATCGCCCAGCGGGACCTGGCAACTGCGCACCGCCTCGCCGTCGATCTGCACGGTGCAGGCGCCGCAGGCGGCCACGCCGCAGCCGTATTTTGTCCCGGTCAGCCCGATCTCGTCCCGCAGCACCCAGAGCAGGGGCACATCCTCGGGCAGGTCGATGTCGTATCGGGTTCCGTTGACGGTAAGGGGGGTGGGCATGGGGATCTCCCTGGTGTGGATGCCGCGCAAGGTATGACATAAATGGTATAAAATGTCAGGATGTCAATTGACAGTTTTTCGGTAACCTGCAATCCAACATGGATGGCGGCGGCAGACACAGATTCCAATTCCAAGCAGGCGGCGATCCTCGCCTCAAGCTGGCGGGCCTTTGCCACCTATGGGTTTCGCAAGACCTCGATGGAGGACATCGCGCGCGGTGCGGGCATGTCGCGCCCGGCGCTCTACCTGCATTACCGCAACAAGGACGACATCTATCGCCACCTGGTGCGGCAGTATTACGACGACGCGGCGGCGGCGGTCGAGGCGGCGCTTGCGGGCGACGGTCCGGTGACCGAGCGGTTGGCAGCGGCCTTTGCCGCGCAGGGCGGCGCGGCGGTCGAGGCGATGCTGACCTCGCCGCACGGGATGGAGCTGCTCGACGCCGGGCAGTCCGCCGCCGCCGAGATCATCCGGCAGGGCGAGGCGCGGCTGGCCTCGGTCTATGCCGCATGGCTGGAGGCGGCGGCGCAGGCGGGGATGATCCGGTTGCCCGGTCCGGCGCCGACCGTGGCGGCGACCCTCGCCGCCGCCCTCAAGGGCCTCAAGATGACCGCGCCCGATTACCCCGCCTACCGCGCCCGCGTGGCGCTGCTGGCCGCGATGATCGGCGACGGGCTGGCGCGACCCTGAGCCTCAGGACTGGCCGCCGGCGATCTCGATGCACTGGCCGTTCACGCTCTCCGATCCGGGTCCGACCAGCCACATCGCGGCGGCGGCCACCTCTTCCGGGGCGATCAGGCGGTTGTGGCGATTGGCGCTGACCATCATGTCGCGCGCCTTTTCCTCGCTGACCCCGGCGCGCTGGGCGATGCTGTCGACGTTGCGGCTGACAATCGGGGTGTCGACATAGCCCGGGCAGATCGCGTTGAAGGTAAAGGGGGTGCCGATGTAATCCTCGCTCAGCGCGCGGGTCAGCCCGATCACCCCGTGTTTCGAGGCGGTATAGCCCGCCGCCCCCTTCAGCCCGCGCAGCCCGGCGATGGACGAGATGGTGAGGACACGGCCCCAATCGGTCTGTCGCATCGAGGCAAGGCTTTCGCGGATGGTCAGGAAGGCCCCGTCGAGGTTGGTGGCCATGATGTTGCGCCACATCTCCAGCGAGGTCTTGTGCAGCGCGCGGCCCTCGGCGATGCCGGCATTGGCGACGCAGATCTGCACCGGTCCGCGCGCCGCCACCGCGGCTTCGATCTTGGCGACCACGTCGCCCTCGTCGCGCACGTCCATCGCAAGGCCGGTCAAGCCCGGGCCGGCGACCTCGTCCAGAACCTCCTGCCGCCGCCCGGTGATCGTCACCTGCGCGCCCCCGGCCGCAAGCGCCCGGGCGATGGCCAGCCCGATGCCGGTTCCGCCGCCGGTGACCAATGCGTGTTTGCCGTTCAGTGTCATTCGCCTGTTCCTCCCTTGGGTTGCCGTCACCCTAGCGGGCGCGGACTGCGGGACAAGGGTCGTCGTTCCGTCACTTTACTTACCCATTCACAGATGCGAATGTTTGCCGGATTTCCCGCATGGGATCACGTTTGGGAGGAGTCATGAAGTATCTGTTGAGCGCCGCCGCCATCGCCGTGGCCAGCATCACCGCCACCGCCGGATGGGCGAGCGAGGACATCGCCGATCAATATCCCCAGTCCGAGCTTTATTCCAAGCCGGTCGAGGTGATCCCGCATGTGTTCTCGGCCATCGGCGCCACCGCGCCGCCGACCTATGAGAATTCCGGCCACAACAACAACCTGTCCTTCATCGTCACCGACGAGGGTGTCGTGGTGATGAACGCCGGCGCCTCTGCCCGCCTGGCCGCCGCGCTGCACGACGAGATCAGGCGCGTCACCGATCAGCCCGTGGTATTGGTGATCAACGAGAATGGTCAGGGCCACGCTATGCTGGGCAATAGCTATTGGCGCGACCAGGGCGTGGATATCCTGGCCCATGCGGACGCGGTCGAGGAAACCACCGAGAACGGCGATTTCATCCTGCAGGGGATGCAGCGCTACAACCGCGACAAGGCCGAGGGCACACGGGTCGAACATGCCAACCTGACCTTTGAAGAGGAATACGACATCACCCTTGGCGGGGTAGAGATCAAGGTGCTGCATCTCGGCCCGGCCCATGATCCGGGTGATACGCAGGTCTGGATTCCGCAGTGGGGGCTGATGATCACCGGCGACATCGCCTTTCACGAGCGGATGTTGCCGATCTTCGAGACCACCTGCACCAGTTGCTGGCTGGAGACATGGGAGGAGAAGCTGGAGCCGCTCGCCCCCACCTATGTGATTCCCGGACACGGGCACCCGACCAATTTCGCCCAGGTGCGACGCTATACTCACGACTACCTGCTGGACCTGCGGGCCAAGATCCAAGATCATCTGGACTCGGGCGGCGACCTGGCCGGTGCCTATTACGTCGATCAGTCCCGATGGGAACACCTGGACACGTTCGAAGAACTGGCGACCAAGAACGCCGGTCGCGTGTTCGCCGAGATGGAGTGGGAATGAGTCAAATTTCTTCGAAGAAATTTGTCAGGATTCTTCGAAGAATCCTGCAGGAGCGCGCATGAAGTGGATCGACACGCCCCCCGCCTGGCTGCTCGGTGCGATCCTGATCGCCTGGGGCCAGGCCCGGTATTATCCCGCCGGGCTTGAGTTTGGTGGCGCCTGGTCCGATTTCGCCGGCGGCCTGCTGGTCGGGGGCGGGGTGCTTCTGATGCTGCTGGCGGTGGTCGAACTGCGCCGCCACCACACCACCGTCCTGCCCCATGGCACCCCCAGCGCGCTGGTGCAGTCGGGGATCTACAAGCGCAGCCGCAACCCGATCTACCTGGGCGACCTGCTGGTGCTCGCCGGGCTGATCCTGCGCTTCGACGCGGTGCTGGCGCTGCCGCTTCTGCCGATCTTCACCTGGGTGATCGAGCGCCGCTTCATCCTGCCGGAGGAAGACCGCCTGCGCCGTACCTATCACGCCGATTTCGGGCGTTATGAACAAAAAACACGCCGTTGGGTGTAACTGATATGTATCAAATACCCCGTGCGACCTTTGCCGCGCTTGCGTAATTTTCTTGCGCGCGATAGGTGACGGATTTGCAAACTGTACCGTATCGCGTCCCGCGCAGGGGCGACAAAGGGGGACCAGATAGGTGAAGATAGGGACACCGAAGGAAATCTACGAGGGCGAAGCGCGGGTGGCGATGACACCCGACTCGGCCAGGCAACTGCAAAAGCTGGGTTATGAGTGTGCCATCGAGACCGGGGCCGGCGCGGCCGCCGGGTTTTCGGATGCCACCTATGAGGCGGCCGGTGTCGAGATCGTCAAAACCGCGGCGGCGCTGTGGAAGACGGCCGACATCATTGCCAAGGTGCGCCAGCCGAACGAGACCGAGCTGAAGCGCCTGACCAAGGACAAGACGCTGATCTCCTTCTTCAATCCCGGCGGGAATGAAGAGGGGCTGGAACTGGCCAAGTCCAAGGGCGCCACCGTAATCGCCATGGAAATGGTGCCGCGGATCTCCCGCGCGCAGAAGATGGACGCGCTCAGCTCGATGGCCAATATCGCCGGCTACCGCGCGGTGATCGAGGCGGGCAACAACTTTGGCCGCTTCTTCACCGGCCAGGTGACGGCGGCGGGCAAGGTGCCCCCGGCCAAGGTGCTGGTGGTCGGTGCCGGTGTCGCGGGTCTTGCCGCGATCGGCACCTCGACCAGCCTCGGCGCGATCACCTATGCCTTCGACGTGCGTCCCGAGGTGGCCGAACAGGTCGAATCGATGGGTGCCGAGTTCGTCTATCTCGATTTCGAGGAAGAGCAGCAGGACGGCGCCGCCACCGGCGGTTATGCCTCGGTGTCGAGCCCTGAATTCCGCGAGGCACAGCTGGCCAAGTTCCGCGAGCTGGCGCCCGAGGTAGACATCGTGATCACCACCGCGCTGATCCCCAACCGCGAGGCGCCGGAACTGTGGACCGAGGACATGGTCAAGGCCATGAAGCCGGGCTCGGTGATCGTCGATCTCGCCGCCGAGAAGGGCGGCAACTGCAAGCTGACCGTCGCGGACGAAAAGATCGTCACCGACAACGGCGTCACCATCATCGGCTATACCGATTTCCCCAGCCGGATGGCCTCGCAAGCCTCGACGCTCTATGCCACCAACATCCGTCACATGATGACCGACCTGACGCCCGAGAAGGACGGCAAGGTCGTGCACGACATGGACGACGACGTGATCCGGGGCGCCACCGTCACCCATGACGGCGAAATCACCTTCCCGCCGCCGCCGCCCAAGGTTCAGGCGATCGCGGCGCAGAAGAAGGAAAAGCCCAAGGAACTGACGCCGGAAGAAAAGCGGGCGGAAGAGGTCGCGGCCTTCAAGCAGCAGACCAAGACCCAGGTCACCCTGTTGACGGTCGGCGCGGTGCTGCTGCTGGGGGTGGGCCTGGTGGCCCCGGCCAGCTTCATGCAGCACTTCATCGTCTTTGTGCTGTCGGTCTTCGTCGGCTTCCAGGTGATCTGGAACGTCAGCCACAGCCTGCACACCCCGCTGATGGCGGTCACCAATGCCATTTCGTCGATCATCATCCTGGGCGCTCTGTTGCAGATCGGCTCGGGCTCGGGGCTGGTGATCGTCCTGGCCGCGCTGTCGGTCTTCATGGCCGGGATCAACATCTTCGGTGGCTTCCTCGTGACTCGGCGCATGCTCGCCATGTTCCAGAAATCGTAAGGAGTAGGGGATCATGGAATTCGGATTTACCACGGCGGCCTATGTGGTCGCGGCCGTCCTCTTCATCCTGTCGCTGGGCGGCCTCTCGGGGCAGGAAAGCGCCAAGCGCGCGGTCTGGTACGGCATCGCCGGCATGGCGCTGGCGGTCTTTGCAACGCTGATCGGCCCGGCACAGGGGCTTTGGCTGCTGTCGATCGTGCTGCTCGCCGCAGGCGGCGTGATCGGCGCCTATGTGGCCGGCAAGGTCGAGATGACCGGCATGCCGCAACTGGTCGCCGCGATGCACTCGCTGGTCGGTCTCGCGGCGGTCTTCGTGGGCTTCAACGCCCATTTCGAGATGGGCCATGTCGGCGCCATCATGGCGACGGCCCCGGACGCGCTGGACGCCACCGGACTCGCGGCCTGGACGCATGACCTGCATCTCGGCACCTTTGCCGCGCTGATCGCGCACAAGACCCCGGTCGAGCTGAACATCCTCAAGGTCGAACTCTTCCTCGGGATCTTCATCGGGGCGGTCACCTTCACCGGCTCGGTCATTGCCTATGGCAAGCTGGCCGGCAAGGTGAACTCGGCCGCCAAGAAGCTGCCCGGCGGCCACATGCTGAACGCCGGCGCCGCAGCCCTCTCGCTGATCTGCCTGATCTGGTACTTCAACACCGGGGGCTTCGTGCCGCTGGCGATCATGACGCTGGCTGCCTTCTTCATCGGTTACCACCTGATCATGGGTATCGGCGGCGCCGACATGCCGGTGGTGGTCTCGATGCTGAACAGCTACTCGGGCTGGGCGGCGGCGGCGATCGGCTTCAGCCTCGGCAACGATCTGCTGATCGTGGTCGGTGCGCTGGTCGGCTCCTCGGGCGCGATCCTGTCGTACATCATGTGCAAGGCGATGAACCGCTCGTTCATCTCGGTGATCCTGGGCGGCTTCGGCGGTGCGGCTGGCCCGCAGATGGAGGTCGAGGGAGAGATGATCGCCATCGACGCCGAGGGTGTCGCATCGGCCCTGAACGAGGCCGACAGCGTCATCATCATCCCCGGCTACGGCATGGCGGTGGCGCAGGCGCAGAACGCGGTCAGTGACCTGACCAAGAAGCTGCGCGCCAAGGGCAAGAACGTCCGCTTTGCCATCCACCCGGTGGCCGGCCGTCTGCCGGGGCACATGAACGTGCTTCTGGCCGAGGCGCGGGTGCCCTATGACATCGTGATGGAGATGGACGAGATCAACGATGATTTCCCCGACACCGACGTGGCGATCGTCATCGGCTCGAACGACATCGTGAACCCGGCCGCGCAAGAGGACCCCAACAGCCCGATCGCCGGCATGCCGGTGCTGGAGTGCTGGAAGGCGAAACAGGTCTTCGTCTCCAAGCGGGGGCAGGGCACCGGCTATTCCGGGATCGAGAACCCGCTGTTCTACAAGGAGAACACGCGCATGTTCTACGGCGATGCCAAGGACAGCCTCGACAAGCTGATCCCGCTGATCGACTGATCGAAAGGCCAACCGAAACGCGTCAAAGCCCCGCCCCTGTGGCGGGGCTTTTTCGTTTTCCCGGGGGCGCCGCCGGGTCGACGCGGTTCGGTATGCCACTGTATTCCGGTAACACATTGAAATAAAAAAGTTTTTGTTTTTTCGCCCCGGCTGCGTTTAGATAGGGCAAAGCAAGGACCGACAGATGCCCCCGATCGAAGACCACCCTTTGCGTTACCGGCTCGCGAACGAGCTGCACGCGCGCCCGTTTCCGGCGATGAAGAACACCTCGACGGTGGTCTACCTTGCCATCAAGCAACCGAAAGAGGCGGTCAGCCGCGACCGTGCCGCCGACGTGGCGCACCTGACCGACCTGCTCGACCGCCACGGCGCGCCGCACCCACAGCCGGGCGCCACCCACTACAGTGGCCGCATCGGGCGCCACGCGCTGAAATGGGAACAGCATACCGAGTTCGTGACCTATACCGCGATCTCCGACGGGCTCAGCGACCGGCCCTTCGATCCGGCCGATTTCGCGGTCTTCCCCGAGGATTGGCTGAACGCGGCGCCGGGTCAGCGCATCACTTCGATCGCGCTCCGGGTCTGCCCGCGCCCGGACGAAGCCGGCGTGAACGCCGCGCTGGCCGATTGGTTCGTGCCCGAAAGCACCGCCGCCTCCTACGTTCTGGACGATGCGGCGGTGGCGGCGGGCGATTTCCGTATCGACCCGGCCGGTCACATGCGCTTTGCCGTCTTCGTGGGCGAGGGGGCCGGCCAGCGACGCATCGGCCGCGTGGTCCAGCGGCTGTGCGAGATCGAGACCTACAAGGCGATGTCGATGCTGGGGTTCTCCCGCGCTCAGCAGCTCTCGGGCGAGATTGGCACGCTCGACAACCACCTGTCGCAACTCATGGTCGACATGACCGGTGGTGGCATCCCGGCGGAACAGACCCTGACCAAACTGCTGTCGATTTCCGCCGAACTGGAATCGATGGGCGCGCGCAGCTCGTTCCGCTTCGGGGCCACCGGCGCCTATGAGGCGATCGTCAACCAGCGCATCGCCTCGCTGCGCGAAGAGCGGTTCCAGGGCCGCCAGACCTTTGCCGATTTCATGGCCCGTCGCTATGCGCCCGCCATGCGCACGGTGACCTCGACGCGAGAGCGGCTGCAGGCGCTGGCGGATCGCGCCATGCGCGCGGGTGAGCTGTTGCGCACGCGGGTGGACGTGGAACGCAGCGCGCAGAACCAGGCGCTGTTGGCCAGCATGGACCGCCGCGCCGACCTGTCGCTGCGGCTGCAACACACGGTCGAGGGGCTCTCGGTGGTGGCGATCAGCTATTACGCGGTGTCACTGGCCAGCTACCTGCTCTACCCGGTGGCGCATGCCGCCGGGCTGAGCAAGGGGATGTTGACCGGGGCGCTCACTCTGCCGGTTGTGCTGGCCGTATGGGGCGCGGTGCGCCGGATCCGGAAAGGGATCGAGAAAGGATCGCATTCATAGCGATCCCGCCCAGGGCGATCGCGGCCAGCGCCAGGATCGCCGCAAGGCTCAGCGTCGGCACCCCCGACAGCCCCGCACCCAGGGTGCAGCCGCCGGCCAGCACGCCGCCCACGCCCATCAGCACCGCGCCGGCTAGGTAACGGCCGGTCTGTGCCGGCCCGTCGAAACTCTGCCAGGCGAATTCCCCGCGCAGCAGGGAGGCCGCCAGCGCCCCCAAGACCACGCCACCGACCAGCGCCGGCCCGAACCCCGCTGGCACCGCCGAGGACGCGACGGTAAAGAACAGCGTCTCCGACATCGGCGAGGTGAAGGACAGGCTTTCCATCGCGATCGGCTCGAATTCGTCGAACAGGATGAACCCGGTCCCGACCCATCCCAACGCGGCCAATACCCCGATGGCCGCCGCCCCAATGAGCGAATGCGGCGCGGCGCCCGAGCGCAGCGCGTAAAGGAGCGCGGCCGCCGCGATCAGCGCGGCCCAGACCGGCGCGCCGCCGGGCAGGGCGGCAAGGGTGGTGAAATTCCCCAATTCGACGGTCAAACTCCCCAATCCGGTGCGCAGCGGCGCCAACACCCCCTTGAGCGTGGCATGGGCCGTGACCGCGAACACCAGCAGCACCAGCAGCGCCCGCAGGTTGCCGCCCCCCGCCAGAACCGTCAGCCGCGACACGCAGCCCCGGGTCAGCACCATACCGGCGCCAAAGGCCAGCCCGCCCAGCACGATGGCCAGCACCGGCAGACCGGACGCGAGAAAGCGGTGATCCTCGAACCCGATCCAGCCCAGTGCCACGGCCCCCTGCGTGCCGATCACGGCGATGGCAAGCGCGGTCAGCCAGACGCCCATCGCGCTGCGACGATCCGTGCCGACCAGAGCCCGGCGCAGGCAGAACCGGGTGATCTGTGCCAGCACGCCAAAGGCAAGGCCCAGACCGAGGCCGAACAAGACGCTGACCTCGCGCGCGGTGGTGTCCTCGAACCCGAATGTCTCGAACATGTCATAGCCTCGCAAAAACGGAACAAAGTCCCACTAGGGCGGGGATGACGCGAAAAACAAGGTGATAAACCGTCTGTTTGTCGGTGTCTCCGGGAACGATTTCCCGTCTGCGCCCCGCTTTGGCGGAGGGGCGTTTTGCCGTCCGCACCCCGCCGAAACCAAAACCGCCGCCCGGGTGGGGGCGGCGGTCGGTTCCGTTCCTTTTTGTCCTGTCCGGCTCAGCGGCCCCGGATGCGCGGATCCAGCGCGTCGCGTAGCCCGTCGCCAAGGTAGTTGACGCTGAGCACGGTCAGCGAGATCGCCAGCCCGGGCCAGAACACCCGCTCGGGGTATTGCTGGAGATAGTCGGTGGCATCGAACAACAACCGCCCCCAGGTCGGGAAATCCGGCGGAAAGCCGAGGCCGAGAAAGCTCAGCGCGCTTTCGGTGATGATCGCGGTGGCGATGCCCAGCGTCGCCGAGACCATGATCGGCGACAGCACGTTGGGCAGGATATGGCGCAGGATCATCTTGGTGTTGGTGGTCCCGATCGAGCGGGCGGCCAGGACGAACTCGCGCTCCTTCAGCGCCAGAACGTCGCCGCGCACGATGCGTGCGGTGGGCATCCAGCTGGTCACCCCGATGGCCGCCACGATCAGGATGAAGATCCCGCGTTCCGGTCCGAAGGCCGCGTTCAGAGGATCGCGGAACAGTAGCATCATCACAAGCAGCAGCGGCAACAGCGGCAGCGCGAGGAACAGGTCGGTCAGCCGCATCAGCAGCCCGTCCAGCCGCTTGAAAAAACCCGCCATCACGCCGACGAACGAGCCCAGCCCCAGCGCCAGCAGCATCGCCGTGATGCCGACCGAGACCGAGGTCTTGCCGCCCGCCATCATCCGCGCAAAGGTATCGCGCCCCAGCTGGTCGGTGCCGAACGGGTGGTCAAAACTGGGCCCCTGGTTGCGGGCGCGGATGTCGATATGGGTGGCGTCCAGGGTCCAGACCAGCGGCCCGAGATAGACCCAGAACACGATCACCAGGAACATGATGCCGCCATAGAGCGCGCCCTTGTGGTGCTTGAACTGGTCCCAGACCTCGCGCCACTGGTTGGTGGGGGGCTTGGTGAATTCCTCCAACGGGCCGGCACCGCCGGGCAGGGCGGTCGAGGCCGGGGCAAGCCCTTCGTCGGGGACGAGACGGTCCTTGTCAGTCATAGCGGATCCTCGGGTCGAGCAGGCCATAGAGCACGTCGGCGATCAGGTTGAACAGCACGATCAGCACGGCGAAGATGAAGGTCAGCGTCTGCACCATCGGCAGGTCGTTGGCCTGGATCGCGCCGATCAGTAACTGGCCGATCCCGTTCACCTTGAACACCTGCTCAGTGATGATGGCGCCGCCAAAGATCGACGGCACCCCCAGCGCGATCACGGTCACAACCGGGATCATCGAGTTGCGCAGCACGTGGAGCATGACCACGGTGGTTTCGCCCAGCCCCTTGGCGCGGGCGGTGCGCACGTAGTCCTGATTGAGGTTGTCCAGCATCGAGGCGCGCATGAACCGGCTGATCTGCGCGGTGATCTGCAACGCCAGCACCATCACCGGCATCACCATCTGCTGAAGCTGGACGACGAAGCTGTTCCAGTCGACCACCTTGTGCGTGGTGTCATAGATCGACGGGAACCAGCCCAGGTTGACCGAGAAGACCACGATCACCAGCACGCCGGAAAAGAACGGCGGTACCGAGAAGCCGACCATCGAGACAAAGGTGCCGGCCTGGTCGAACCAGGAATATTGCTTGTAGGCGGAATAGATGCCGATCGGGATCGCGATCAGGATGCCCACGATATAGGCGGTGCCGACCACCCAGAGGGTCTGCGGGATGCGCTGGACCACGATGTCCATCACCGGGCTGCGGGTCTGCCAGGAGATCACGCGCAGGTCGCCGACCGAGAAGGAGGTGCCGAAGACCGAGTCGATCAGAACCTGCGGCTCGATCCAGAAGAATTGCACGATCCACTTCCAGAACCGGATGTGCATCGGTTGCCCAAGGCCCAGCGCCTCGCGCATCTTTTCCTTCACGTCGGGGGGAACGGTCAGCGGAACCTGCGCCATGGGGTCGCCCGGCGCCAGTTCCAGCAAGAGAAAAATGACGAGACTGATGAACAAAAGCGTCGGAACGGCCAGAACCAATCGTCGGATGGTGAAGGTCAGCATTCGGGAGCGCGCCTTTGCAGCTTGATTGTGTGGTTATTGCCCGAGTGTCTTGGGTCACCCGCCCCGGAACGCTGCCGGGGCGGGTCACGTCCTGACGGACGCGGTGTCAGCCGTCCTTGCGGTACCAGTCAGCCGCGTTCCACAGCTCGGTATCCCAGACGTTCAGGATGACGCCGCCCAGCGTGTTGGAGTGGGCGGACAACCGGCCACGGTGCACAAGCGGGATCATGCCGCCTTTTTCGAACACCATCGCGTTCAACTGCTGCCCGATCTCCGCGCGCTTGGCCGCATCGGCGGTCTTGGTCAGCTCTTCGTGCAGCGCGTCATATTCCTCGTCGCAGAAGCGCGAGATGTTCTCGCCCTGCCACTGGCTGGCGGGGGTAGGCGCCTTGTCGCACAGCCCGTTGCCGAAATAGCTTTGCGGGTCGGTGCCGTTGAAGGTGTTGGCGTACATCTCGACGTCGGCATAGAACTTCTGGAAGGTATCCGGGCTGCCCGGGTCGCCGCCGAAGAACACGCTGGAGTTGACGTTGCGCAGCTCGCTCTCGATGCCGATCTCGCTCCACCACTGCTTGATCAGCGCCTGGAAGTCCTGGCGCACCGCGTTGGTCGAGGTCTGGTAGAGGATTTTCATCGGCTTGCCGTCCGGGGTTTCCCGCACGCCGTCGCCGTTGCTGTCCTTGTAGCCCGCCGCTTCCAGCATGGCCTTGGCGCCCTCGATGTCCTGCATGTCGCAGCCCTCGATATCGGCGGCATAGATCGCCGGTGCCGGGACCCAGTTACAGGTGACCTTGCCCGCCTTGCCATAGCCGATCTCGACCAGAAGCGGGCGGTCGATCGCCATCGACATCGCCTTGTAGACTGCCGGATCGCTCAGGAACGGGTGCGGGCGGATCACCGAACGCTCATCCGGGCCAAGCGCCGGATCGGGGTTGGTGTTGTTCAGCATGATCCGTTCGACCAGCGGGCCGAAACCGGCGACCGCAACGCCCTTGCCGCCCTCTTCCATCCGGGCAATCACGTCGGGCGCAAGCTGCAGGTTCCAGGCATAGTCGAACTCGCCCGTCTCCATCACCGCGCGGCCCGCCGCGGTGGCATCGCCGCCGCCCTTGAAGGTCACGTTGGCAAAGGCCGGCTTGCCCGGGTCGCGATAGTTCGGGTTGGCCGACAGGGTGATCACGTCGTTCGGGCGGAACTCGTCCACCACGAAGGGGCCGGTGCCGATCGGGTTGAAGTTCTGCTCGGTGCACTCCGGCGCCTTGGCGCCCATGCAGTCGGCGAACTGCGCCGCCTGCAGGATCGGGCTCTCGCCGCCAACGAAGGGACCATAGGGGAACGGCGTCGGCTTCTCGAAGGTGACCTTGACGGTCAGGTCATCGGGGGTCTCGACACTGGTGACGCCCTCGAACTTGGTCACCTGCGCACAGCCGCCCTCGGGGTGGGTGCAATACTCATAGGTGAACTTCACGTCCGCCGAGGTAAAGGCGCTGCCGTCGGACCATTTCAGGCCGGGGGTGATCTTCCAGGTGATCGAGGTAAGATCCTCGCTCACGCCGCCGTTCTCGACGGTTGGCACCGCGTCGACCAGCCAGGGCACCAGCTCGCCCTTTTCGTTGTAGCGGGCCAGCGGTTCGATCACCAGCGAGGAGGATTCCACATCCTTGGTGCCGCCCGACAGGAACGGGTTCAGGATCGAGGGGGCCTGCCAATAGATGATGTTGACAGTGCCGTCGGAACCCCGTTCCGCCATGGCGGCCGGGGCCAGCGCCGCAGATGCGATCGCGCCGAGCAATAGGGCTTTCATCTTCATTTTACACTCCTTGTCGGACACTTGCGTGACCATTTTTCCGCTTGAGATGCGGATGGTTATATGTCCGCCGCAGGTCTCAACCACTTGCTGCGCCAAGGATTTTATCCCATGGCACAGCAGGGCCGGTGACCCGGGCAGCGGATATTCGACCATCGAAACAGAGTTTGGGAAAAAAGCAAGCCTTGGCGTCGGGAAAACCCGCCCGGGGGGTTTGACAGCCGCCACGACGCCGCCTTAGCGTTCAGACTTCAACAAGGGGATGGTGCCGTGCTGGATAATCCGATTGCCCGGATCGAGGGCCTCAGGGTCGAATTTGAAACCAAGGACGGGCCGGTTGTCGGGGTCGAGGACATCTCGTTCGAGGTCGCGCCGGGCGAAACCGTCTGCATCGTGGGCGAATCCGGGTCCGGAAAATCGGTTTCCTCCCTGTCGCTGATGCGGCTGGTCGAGTTCGGCGGAGGCGACATTGCCGCTGGGCGCCTAATTTTTGATCGCAAGGATGGCCAAAAAGTGGACCTGGCCGCCGCCGAGCAGGATCTGATGCGCCATATCCGCGGCAACGAGATCGGCATGATCTTTCAGGAGCCGATGACGGCGCTGAACCCGGTCTTTACCGTGGGCCGCCAGCTGACCGAGGGGCTGCGGGTGCACATGGGGATGACCCGGGCCCAGGCCGAGGCCCGCGCGCTGGAACTGCTGAAACAGGTGCGCATCCCGGAACCGGAACGGCGGCTGAAACAATACCCGCATGAACTGTCCGGCGGCATGCGCCAGCGCGTCGTGATCGCCATGGCGATGGCCTGCGAGCCGCGCCTGCTGATCGCCGATGAACCGACCACCGCGCTCGACGTGACGATCCAGGCCGAGATCCTGGCGCTGATGGACCGGCTGAAGCGGGAAACCGGCACCGCAGTGATGTTCATCACCCATGACATGGCGGTGGTGGCCCAGATGGCCGACCGCGTCGTGGTGATGTTCCGCGGCAACAAGGTCGAGGAGGGCACGGTCGAAGAGATCTTCGAGAACCCGCAGCACGACTATACCAAGGCGCTTCTGGCGGCGGTGCCCAAGCTGGGCGAGATGCGCGGCAAAGCCGCACCAGAACCGATGAAGCTGATGGGCGTCGAGGGTCAGAACCTCGCGCCGATCCCCGGCACCGACAAGCCGCTGCTGACGGTCAAGGGGTTGACCACGCGTTTCGCGGTCAAGGGCGGGTTCTTTCGCCGCACGGTGGCCAATGTGCACGCGGTCGAGGATGTCTCCTTTACCCTGAACAAGGGTCAGACCCTCAGCCTCGTGGGCGAATCCGGCTGCGGCAAGTCCACCGCCGGACGCTCGATCCTGCGGTTGGTCGAACCGGACGCGGGCGAAATCGACCTCGACGGGGTCGACATCATGCAGCTGGACCAGCGCGACCTGCGCAAGGCGCGGCTCGACATGCAGATGATCTTCCAGGATCCTTTCGCCTCGCTCAATCCGCAGATGCAGCTGCTGGACCAGGTGGCCGAACCGATGCGCAACTACGGCATCGCTAGCGGCTCTGAGATCCAGGACCGGGTCGCCAACCTGTTCGACCGGGTGCACCTGCCGCGCAGTTTCATGCGGCGTTATCCGCACGAGATGTCGGGCGGCCAGCGCCAGCGGATCGCCATCGCCCGTGCGCTGGCACTGAACCCCAAGCTGATCGTCTCCGACGAGGCAGTCAGCGCGCTGGACGTCAGCGTGCAGGCGCAGGTCCTGAACCTGATGATGGAGCTTCAGGCCGAGCTTGGGCTGTCCTATCTCTTCATCAGCCACGACATGGCCGTGGTTGAACGCGTCAGCCACCACGTCGGCGTCATGTACCTGGGCCGGATCGTCGAGATGGGGCCGCGCGCGCGGGTGTTCGAGAACCCGCAGCACCCCTATACCCAGGCGCTGATGAAGGCGGTGCCGATCGCCGATCCGCACCGGCGCAAGTCCGAGAAGGATCTGAACTTCAAACCGATCCCCTCGCCGATCCACGGTCTCGACTACGTGGCCGAGCCGTCGCGGTACAATGAGGTGGAGCCGGGGCATCTCGTCCTGACCACCGACAGCGGGTATTGAGGGCATGATGGGCAACCGTTTGACCCCGCGCGAAATCCTGGAAAAGCTGGTGAGCTTTCCCACCGTCAGCCGTGACACCAACCTGCCGCTGGTCGATTGGGTTGAGGAGTATCTTGCCGCGCATGGCATAACCGCGCACCGCTGGATCGACCCCGATCAGCCCCACAAGGCCGCGCTCTTTGCCCATGTCGGCCCGTGGCAAGAGGGGGCGGTCGTCCTTTCGGGCCATACCGACGTGGTGCCGGTGGACGGCCAGCCCTGGACCTCGGACCCGTTCACCCTGACCGAGCGTGACGGCAAACTGTATGGGCGCGGCGCCACCGACATGAAGGGGTATGACGCGCTGGCGATCTGGGCCTTGGTCGAGGCGCAGGCGCGCGGGGTCAAACGCCCGCTGCAACTGGCGCTGAGTTTCGACGAAGAGGTCGGCTGCACTGGTGCGCCGCCGATGATCGAGGCGATGCAGCCAGTCCTGCCCAAGGGCTCGGCCGTGATCGTGGGCGAGCCGTCGATGATGCGCGCGGTGACCGGCCACAAGGGCGGCTATGGCTACTGGGTCGATGTCTGGGGGTTCGAGGTCCACAGCTCGCTCATGCACACCGGCGTCAACGCGATCATGGAGGCCGCCAAGGTCATCGACTGGGCCAACACGGTGAACGAGGCAGAGCGCGCCCGCACGCCATCTGACGTGGCGGCGATGTTCGATCCGCCCTGGACGACGCTGCACTGCGGGCTGATCGAGGGTGGCACCGCGGCCAATATCACCGCCAAGCACTGCCGTTTTGACCTGGGCTTTCGCGCGGTCCCGGACGAGGGGTTTGACGATTGGCGCGCGCGGATCGACACCAAGCTGGCCGAGGTCGAGGCCGCGATGCAGGGGGTGCACCCCGACGCGCGGATCGAGATCACGCCGCGCTTTGCCGTGCCGGCCCTGAAACCCGAGGACAACGGCACCGCCGAGGCGCTGGTGCGCGCGCTCACCGGTGACAACGCCAGCCATGTGGTCAGCTACGGCACCGAGGCCGGCCAGTTCCAGCAGGCCGGTTATTCCGCCCTGGTCTGCGGCCCCGGCGACATCGCCCAGGCGCATCAGCCCGACGAGTTCATCACCCTGGCCCAGTTCGCCGAAGGACAGGACTTCATGGCGCGGCTGGTGACCCGCCTGCAGCAGGAGGCCTAGATGCCGATCAAGAACCGCCTGGCGGACATGCACGAAGAGATCACCGGCTGGCGCCGCCATTTGCACGAAACGCCCGAGCTTTTGTACGAGGTGCATGAAACCGCCGGATTCGTGGTCGATCGGCTCAGGGAGTTCGGCCTGACCGACATCACCCCCGGCATCGGCCGTACCGGCGTGGTCGCGGTGATCGAGGGGAAAACCAACACCTCGGGCCGGGTGATCGGGCTGCGCGCCGACATGGACGCGCTGCCGATCATGGAGGCCTCGGGCGTCGACTATGCCTCCAGGACGCCGGGCGTGATGCATGCCTGCGGCCATGACGGGCATACGTCGATCCTGCTGGGGGTGGCGAAATACCTCTCCGAGACCCGCAACTTCGACGGCAAGGTGGTGCTGATCTTCCAGCCGGCGGAAGAGGGCGGCGCCGGTGGCAAGGCGATGTGCGACGACGGGCTGATGGACCGCTGGGGCATCCAGGAGGTCTACGGGCTGCACAACATGCCCGGCTTCCCGGTGGGGGCCTTCGCGATCCGGCCCGGCCCACTGCTGGCCTCGGCGGATGAGTTCGAGATCACCGTGACCGGCAAGGGCGGCCATGCCGCCAACCCGCACGAGGCGGTCGACACCACGCTGGTGGCGTCGCAGATCGTGGTGTCGCTGCAATCCATCGTCGCGCGCAACGTCAACCCGCTGAAACGGGTGGTGGTGACCGTCGGCACCTTTCAGACCGACAGCAACGCCTCGAACGTGATCGCCCACCAGGTCCGGATGAAGGGCACCGTGCGCACGCTCGACCCCGACGAGCGGGCGCTGGCCGAAGAGCGCGTGCGCCGGGTGGTCGAAAACACCGCCGCCGCCTTCGGGGCGCAGGCCGAGGTGATTTGGGAAGAGGGCTACCCGGTCACCGTGAATTCACCGCAGGAAACCCGCCATGCGGTCGAGGCGGCGCGCGCGGTGTCCGACCATGTCGACGACGAGACCGACCCGATCATGCCGGCCGAGGATTTCTCCTTCATGCTGGAACAACGGCCGGGCGCCTATATTTTCCTGGGAAACGGCGACACGCCGATGTGCCACCACCCGGCCTATGTCTTCGATGACGAGGCGATCCCGCTGGGTTGCAGCTGGTTCGCCGAACTGGTCGAACGCCGCATGCCGGCAGCCTGAGGCGCAGCCTGCGCCGCCGCCCGCTGAACAAGGACACGAGAATGCCGATCAAGAACCGCTTTGCCGAGCTTTTGCCAGAAATCGCCGAATGGCGGCAAACGATCCACGCCCACCCCGAAATCGGTTTCGAGCTGGACCATACCGCGCCGCTGGTGGCCGAGAAGCTGCGTGCCTTCGGCTGCGACGAGGTGGTGACCGGCATCGGCGAAACCGGGGTCGTCGGCGTCATCCGGGGCCGGACCGACAGCCGGGGCCAGGTGATCGGGCTGCGCGGCGACATGGACGCGCTGCCGATCCTCGAGCAGAGCGGCGCCGCCTATGCCTCGCAAAACCCCGGCGTGATGCATGCCTGCGGCCATGACGGACATACCGCCATGCTGCTGGGGGCGGCGAAATACCTGGCCGAGACGCGCAATTTCGACGGCACCGTGGTGCTGCTGTTCCAGCCGGCCGAGGAGCTGGGCAGCGGCGCCAAGGCGATGATCGACGACGGCGTGATGGACCGCTTCGGCGTGAAAGAGGTCTATGGCATGCACAACATGCCCGGCCTGCCGGTGGGCCAGTTCGCCATCCGCCCCGGTGCGATGCTGGCGGCGACCGACGAGTTCTTTGTCGAGGTGACGGGTCGCGGTGGCCATGCCGCCAAGCCGAACGAGGCGATCGACCCCACCGTCACCGCCAGCCAGATCATCCTTGCGCTGCAAAGCATCGTCAGCCGCAACGCCGACCCGGTGGAACAGGGGGTGCTCTCGGTCACCTCGGTGCAGACATCGTCGACGGCCTATAACGTGATTCCGCAATCGGTGAAACTGCGCGGCACCGTGCGCACCCATTCGGCCCATATGCAGGACATGATCGAGGCCCGCCTGGGCGAGATGGCTCGCAGCGTTGCCGACGGCTTCGGGGCGCAGGCCGAGGTCACCTATCTGCGCCACGTGCCGATCACCATCAACGCCGAGGAACCCACCGCATTCGCCACCGGCATCGCCGAGGCGGTGTCGGGCGGCTGCTCCGAGGCGCCGCTGATCATGGGGGGCGAGGATTTCGCCTACATGTTGCAGGAACGCCCCGGGGCCTTCATCTATGTCGGCAACGGTGACAGCGCCGCGCTGCACCACCCGGAGTACAACTTCGACGACGAGGCGATCCCGGCCGGTTGCAGCTGGTTCGCCGAACTGGTCGAACGCCGGATGCCTACGGCGCAGGCCTAGCCTGTGCCGCTTGCGGACAGAGCGTGTTTTCGCAGAAAACATGCGGAGTCCGTCACCCGGTGACGGAAACGCGCTAGGTCTGGTGCGAGAGACAAAACACGAATGCCCCCCGAGGGCGCGAACAACAAGGAGTGTGACCCATGCCGGTCAAGAATCGCTTTGCCGAACTGCAGGACGAGATCACCGCCTGGCGGCGCGATCTGCACGAGAATCCCGAGATCCTGTTCGAAACCCACCGCACCAGTGCCATGGTGGCCGAGAAGCTCAAGGACTTCGGCTGTGACGAGGTGGTCACCGGCATTGGGCGCACCGGTGTCGTCGGGGTGATCAAGGGCAAGCAGGACAGCTCGGGCAAGGTGATCGGGCTGCGCGCCGACATGGACGCCCTGCCGATCATGGAGGCGACCGGGGTCGACTATGCCTCCAAGACGCCGGGCGCGATGCATGCCTGTGGCCATGACGGCCATACCGCCATGCTGCTGGGCGCGGCGAAGTACCTGTCCGAGACGCGCAATTTCGACGGCACCGTGGTGGTGATCTTCCAGCCCGCCGAGGAAGGCGGCGGCGGCGGCAAGGAGATGTGCGATGACGGCATGATGGAGCGTTGGGGCATCCAGGAGGTCTATGGCATGCACAACTGGCCCGGCCTGCCGGTGGGCAGTTTTGCCATCCGGCCCGGTGCGTTCTTTGCCGCCACCGACCAGTTCGACATCCATTTCGAGGGCAAGGGCGGCCATGCTGCCAAGCCGCATGAAACCGTGGACACCACCGTGATGGCGGCGCAGGCGGTGACCGCGCTGCAGACCATCGCCAGCCGCAACGCCGACCCGATCGACCAGGTGGTGGTTTCGGTCACCTCTTTCGAGACCTCCTCCAATGCCTTCAACGTGATCCCGCAGAAGGTCCACCTCAAGGGCACCGTGCGCACCATGAGCAAGGAGATGCGCGCGCTGGCCGAGACCCGGATCGAAGAAATCTGCTCCGGCATCGCCACCACCTTCGGCGGCTCCGTCGTGGTCGATTACCACCGGGGCTACCCGGTGATGGTGAACACCGAGGACCAGACCGAATTTGCCGCCGAGGTGGCGAAAACGGTCGCGGGCCAGTGCGACGACGCGCCGCTGGTGATGGGGGGCGAGGATTTCGCCTTCATGCTCGAAGAGCGCCCCGGTGCCTATATCCTGGTGGGCAACGGCGACACCGCGATGGTGCACCACCCGGAATACAACTTCAACGACGAGGCGATCCCGGCTGGCTGCTCGTGGTGGGCCGAGATCGTCGAAAGCCGGATGCCGGCGGCCTGAACGGCCTGGGGACGGGCAGGAAGGGGGCGCTGCCCCCCGCGCTTCGCGCGTCCCCCGGAGTATTTGTCAAAGAGAAGAAGGGGGCGGGGCCGCGGGTCCGTCCCCGTTTCGTTTCGCGCGTCAGCCCGCGGACCAGAGCGCCTGGTACACCGCCTCGATCCCTGCCGCCTCGGTCCGGGCGCTGAAGTCGGCCTCGGCGATCTCGCGCGCGGACAGGCTCATCGCGCTGTGGCGGTCCGGGTCGGAGAGCAGGGCGCGGGCGGCCTGTGCCGCCTCGTCTGCGGCCTCTTGCGGCACGACGATGCCGGTGCGGCCCTGCGCGGAAAAGGTCCGGTAGAATCCCGCCGCGCTGGCGACGAAGGGCACGCCGCTGGCCATGCCCTCCAGCGGCGCCATGCCGTAACCCTCGTAGCGCGGCAGTTGCATCACCAGCGACAGCCCCCGCATCAGCGCCGGCAGATCGGCGGCGGGAACCTCGCCGGGAAACAGGATGCGGTCGGAGAGGCCGGCGGCGGCGACCCGCGCCTTGAGCCCGCTCAGAAAGCCCTGGTGTTCGCGCGCGGCGCGGCCCAGCACCAGTGCCACGGCGCCGGGTAACTCCGGCAGCAGGCGCAGCATCGCCTCGACAAAGAGGTCGGTGCCCTTTTCCGGGCGGATGCGGCCGATGGTGGCGATCCCCAGCGTGCCGCCAAACCCTTGCGCGGCCCAGGCGGCGGCGCGGTCCCCGGCGGGGGAGAAGAGATCGGTATCGACCCCGTGCGGCACCACCGCGCGCACATGGGGCACGAAGCCGGCGGCGGCTTCGGTGGTGGCGATCACCGCGTCCATTCGGCTGATCAGCCAGCGCGGCAACGCCGAGTGCCTCCGTTGCGCGGCAGAGGTGAAGACGATGCGGATCGGCAGCCGCAGCACGTCGCGGGCCCAGATCGCCGCGCGCATCTCGGTGTTGCGGCGCACGTGCCAGATCGCGAAGGGGCGGCCCGGCGGCGCCTGCCGCGACAGCGCGCGGGCGCGCGCGACCGGGATCGGGTCCGGGCAGCCGGGCAGGGGGCGGCCGACCAGCGCCAGGTCGTGGGTCTGCACCTGCTGGCGGATCACGTTGGCGGCGGTGGCCGAGACCCCGGTGAAGTTGCGGTTGAAGTTGGTGACGAACAGCTCAGGCATGATCCGCCCCCAGTGCCAGCGCGGCGCACAGGCGATCCACCACCGGCGCCAGCGCATCCGCGTCGCGCCGGGCAAGGGCGCGGGCCGCGTCCTGCGCCGCCGCCAGACGCGCGGGATGATCCAGCCAACCGGCCACCGCCGTGGCCAGCGTGGCGGCATCGCGCACCTCCACCAATCCGCCGGCATCGCGCAGGGTGTCATAGGCGGCGCGTGCGTTGTCCAGATGCGGCCCGGTGATCAGCGGCACCCCGAACTGCGCCGGCTCATGCGGGTTGTGGCCGCCCTTGTCGACCAGCGAGGCGCCGAGAAAGGCGAAGGGGGCGAGGGTATACCACGCCCCGGTCTCGCCCAGCGTATCGGCGAGGTAGACCTGGGTCTGCGCCCCGATCTCTTCGCCCCGGGTGCGCCGGGCACTGGAAAAGCCGCCCGCCTCGATCAGCGCGGCCACCGCGTCGCCGCGCTCGGGGTGGCGCGGCGCGATCAGCAGCAAGAGGTCGGGGTGGTCGCCCAGCAACGCCTTGTAGGCCGCCAGAACGACATCCTCCTCGCCCGCATGGGTCGAAGCGGCCAGCCAGACCGGCCGCGCGCCGATCCGGGCGCGCAACGCCGCGACTGTGGCGTCGTCCACCGGCGGCGGCGGTGTCGTGGTCTTGAGGTTCACGCCCACCGCGACCCTATCGGCGGGGGCGCCGATCGCGACCAGATCCTCGGCGGTGGCCTGCGTCTGTGCCACCAGCAGGGAGAAGTGCCCGAAGAGAAACCGCGCGGTCGCGGGTCGTTTCTTCCACCCGGCGACCGATTTGGCCGAGAGCCGCGCGTTGATCAGCGCCAGCGGGACGTTCCGTTTGGCGGCCTCCGCGATGGTCAGCGGCCAGATCTCGCTTTCCACGAAGAGCGCCGCATCGGGCCGCCAATGGTCAAGGAACCGGGCGACAGGCCCCGGCGCATCCATCACCGCGAACTGGTGGCGGCAGCGTGGCGGCATCCGCTTTTCGATCAATTCGGCCGAGGTGGCGGTGCCCGAGGTGATCAGGAATGCGGCCCCCGGCAGGCGCTCCCCCAGCTTCGCGATCAGGCTCAGCACCGACAGGCTTTCGCCGACGCTGGCGGCATGGAACCAGATCAACTGCCCCTCGGGGCGGGGCAGGGTGGCATGGCCCAGCCGTTCGCGTTGACGGCTCGCGGCGACCCCATGCGCGCGCAGCTTGCGTGCCATCACCCACCAGGCCAGCGGCTGGATCACCGGCGTGACGGCACGATACAGCCGGAACAGCGCCGGGGCCGAGGGCATTCAGCCGCCCGTGTGACTCATGTGGCGCGACATCTGCCCATCGGCCCGCTGGCGCGAATAGTCAAAGTCGTGGCCCTTGGGCTTGTGCGAGATCGCGGTGCGGATCGCCTGTTCCAGCGCGGTGTCGCTATCGGGGTGATCGCGCAGGGGGCTGCGCAGATCGGCCATGTCCTCTTGTCCCAGGCACATGTAAAGCTCGCCGGTGCAGGTCAGGCGCACGCGGTTGCAGCTTTCGCAGAAGTTATGCGACAGCGGCGTGATGAACCCGATCTTCTGCCCGGTCTCCTCAAGCCGCACGTAACGCGCCGGTCCGCCGGTGCGCTCGGCCAGGTCGGTGACGGTGTAATGCTGCGCATAGCGCGCCCGCACGTCGTCGAGCGACCAGTATTGATCCAGCCGATCCTCGTTGCCGATGTCGCCCATCGGCATCACCTCGATCCAGGTCAGGTCGATGTCGCGTTCGGCGCACCATTCGGTGATGCGTGGCAGCTCGTCCTCGTTGACGCCCTTGAGCGCCACCGCGTTGATCTTGACCCGCAGCCCGGCCTTTTGCGCCGCGTCGATGCCGCGCAGTACCTGCGGCAGTCGGCCCCAGCGGGTGATCTCGGCGAATTTCGCCTCGTCCAGCGTATCGAGCGAGATGTTCACCCGGCGCACGCCGGCATCAAACAGGTCCTGCGCGAACCGTTCGAGCTGCGATCCGTTGGTGGTCAGCGTCAGCTCCTTCAGCGCGCCGCTGTCCAGGTGCCGGGTCATCGACCGGAAAAAGGTCATGATATCGCGCCGCACCAGCGGCTCGCCGCCGGTGATGCGCAGTTTCTCGACCCCGAGATGCACGAAGGTCGAACACATGCGGTCCAGCTCCTCCAGCGTCAGCAACTCTTTCTTGGGAAGAAAGGTCATGTTCTCCGACATGCAATAAACGCAGCGGAAATCGCACCGGTCGGTGACGGAGACGCGCAAGTAGGTGATTGCGCGGGCAAAGGGATCGATCAAGGGTGCGCTCATGAGGCATAGGTAGAGTGCTGCCGACCTCGCGGCAAGGGGGATTGGCTCTGGCACGGGCCGTGGCACCGGGATATGATCACCGGCATGAGACATCTGGCGATCCTTTCCCTTGTGTTCGTGACCGGCTGCGCGCAGGTCGGCGGCGTCGTCGATAGCGTGCGCGGCAGTCTGGGCGGGCTTGGCAAATCCGATGCGCCGCAGGTGCAGGAGGCGGAACCGCTGCCCCCCGCCAGCGATTCCCTGCCGGACGAGCCGCCGGTCGCCGCCGTGCCGCAGGCCGCCGATGGCGGGTTGGGTCGCACGGTGGTCGGGCTGGGCGATCCGGGAAAGACCGGGCTTTGGATGGAAACGCCGCTGGTCACGGCGGGCGGCAAGGGGCGCGTGGTCTGGCCGACCACCGGGCGCTGGGTCGCGGTGGCGCTGATCCCGGCGGGCGGCGAGGTCACCGCCGGCAGCCGGCTGTCGCTGGAGGCGTTCCGCATCCTCGGCGCGCCGCTGACCGAGTTGATCGAGGTCGAGGTCTACGCCGAGGGCTGATCCGTACCGGGCGTCTCGGCCAGGTATTTCGCCGCCTCCTTGCGGGCAAAGGGCTTCATCGCGTCGCCGTGGCGGGCAAGAAAGGCGCGGGTGCGCTCCGGGTCATGCTTGCTCAACTCGCGCAGCCACCAGGCCACCGCCTTTTGAATGAACCAGTCGCGGTCGGTGACATAGCCCGCCGCCCATCCGAGGATGCGGTCGCGCTGCTCCAGCTCCGCCGGTTTCGGGTGGTTCTGCTTGGTCCAGGGCAGGGTGGCGACCAGCGCGGCGCGGCGGGTCCACATATGCTCGGACCGGGTCCAGGCCTCGACCGCGTCGAGTCGCGCGGGATCGGCCACCAGCCGTTTCTGCGCCGCCATGCAGGCGTGATCGGCGATCGCCCAACTGTCGAACTCGGGCACCCAGCCCTGGATCAGCGCCCAGACTGCGTCATCGGGCCGGATGCGTGCCTGGGTCAGGAGTTTCGCCGCCGCCAGTCGGGCCTCGAAGATGTCGCTGCGCCACAGCGCGTCGGAGAGCGCCACCCGCTCCACCACCGAGAGGCTTTGCCGCCAGCCCTTGGTCAGGTCGTTGAGGACCGGGTTCGGGATGCCCAGCACCACGCGGCTCTGCTTGTGATAGGCGGCCATCTGTTCGGCGCGGCCGGGCTCGACATGGGCCCTGAGCTGGGCCAGCGCGTCGTCAAGTGTCATGGCAGGAGCGCAGGGCGCGATTGTACGAAACGCCCCCCGGATTTCCCCGTTTCGTGCCTCCCGGGGGCGGCTGTACCGGATGTCTGGATCATTGCGGGCCTCCTATTCCACCGTCACGGATTTCGCCAGGTTGCGCGGCTGGTCCACGTCGGTGCCCTTGGCGATGGCGGTGTGATAGGCCAGCAATTGGGCCGGCACGGCATAGAGGATCGGGGCCAGAACCGGCGTCACCTCGGGCATCGTCACGGACAGCCAGACCCCGTCGCCGGCCCCGGTCAGCCCGGCGGCGTCCGAGATCAGCAACACCTTGCCCTCGCGCGCCATCACCTCCTGCATGTTCGAGACGGTCTTGTCGAACAGCGGATCCATCGGCGCCATCATCACCACCGGCACGCTGGCATCGATCAGGGCAATCGGGCCATGCTTCAATTCGCCAGCCGCATAAGCTTCGGCGTGGATATAGCTGATTTCCTTTAGTTTCAGTGCGCCTTCCAATGCCAGCGGGAACATCAGGCCCCGGCCCAGGAACAGCACGTCGCGGGCGCTGCTCAACTGCTGCGCCGCCGCCTTCAGGTCATTGTTGCACGCCAGCGCGCTGTTGATCACTTGCGGCAGACCCCGCAGCGCCGAGACCAGGTCGGCCCGCGCCTCGGGCGTCATCTCACCGCGATCCGTCGCCGCCTTGAGCGCAAGGATCAGCAGCACCGTCAACTGGCAGGTAAAGGCCTTGGTCGAGGCGACGCCGATCTCGACCCCGGCATGGATCGGCAGCGCCAGGTCGCTTTCGCGCGCGATCGAGCTTTCCGGCACGTTGATCACCGACACAATGTGATCCGCCTTGTCCCGGCAATAGCGCAGCGCCGCCAGCGTGTCTGCGGTCTCGCCCGACTGGCTGACGAACAGGGCCACGGTGCCCTTGGGCAGGGGCGGTTCGCGATAGCGGAACTCGCTGGCGATATCGACCTCGACCGGGATGCGGGCGAGCTGTTCGAACCAGTATTTCGCGGTCAGACAGGCATAATAGGCGGTGCCGCAGGCCACGAGGGTGAGCCGTTCGACCTTGGAGAAGTCCAGCCCGGCACCCGGCAGACACACGGTCTCCTGGTCGGCGGGCAGGTAGTGGCGGATCGCATCGGCCAGAACGGCGGGCTGTTCGGCGATCTCCTTGGCCATGAAATGCTTGTGCCCGGCCTTGTCGACGCGGGCGGCGTCGACCTGGATGGTCCTGACCGGGCGGTTGGCCAGTTCACCCCGCTCGTCGCGGATTTCCAGCGAGGTCCGGGTCAGGACGGCGCGATCGCCCTCCTCGAGATAGGTGATGCGGTCGGTGAAGGGCGAGAGGGCGATGGCGTCCGAACCCACGTACATCTCGCCCTTGCCATGTCCGATTGCCAGTGGCGAGCCCTTGCGCGCGGCGACGATCAGGTCGTCTTCACCCTCGAAGAGAAAGGCCAGTGCAAAGGCGCCCTGCAAGCAGTCGACGGTCTTCATCGCAGCCGCCACCGGGGTTTCCCCCTGTTGCAGGAACCGCTGGGCCATCAGCGCCACGGTTTCGGTGTCGGTTTCGGTCTCAAACCCGATGCCGTCCTTTGCCAGGTCTTCGCGCAGTTCGCGGAAATTCTCGATGATGCCGTTGTGCACCACAGCGACCGCGCCGGCGCGGTGCGGGTGGGCATTGTTCACCGTCGGCGCGCCGTGGGTGGCCCAGCGGGTATGGCCGATGCCGGATTTGCCCGCCAGCGGCGAATGGACCAGAAGATCACTGAGGTTGACCAGCTTGCCGACCGCGCGGCGGCGGTCCAGCACGCCGTCGTTGACCGTGGCGATCCCGGCGCTGTCATAGCCCCGGTATTCCAGCCGTTTCAACGCCTCCACGAGGATCGGCGCGGCTTCATGGCTTCCCAGGACCCCGACAATTCCGCACATTATCCGGCCTCCTGATTACGTTTTTCTTTCCGTGCCTTTAACAAAGCGAACAATTTCCGGGCCTGGCCGGGTTTGTTCTCCTGCCGGGCACGGGCCAGGGCGAGGGCCTCTGCCTCGACGTCCTTGGTGATGACCGATCCGCTGCCGGTCATCGCGCCGTCGCCCACTGTCACCGGGGCCACCAGCATGGTGTTCGACCCGATAAAGGCGCCGCGGCCGATCTTGGTCCGGTGTTTCATCACCCCGTCGTAGTTGCAGGTGATGGTGCCGGCGCCGATGTTGCTGCCGGCGCCGATGCTGGCATCGCCGATATAGCTCAGGTGGTTGACCTTGGCGCCCTCGGCGATCTCGGCGTTCTTGATCTCGACGAAATTGCCGATGCGCACATCCTCGGCCAATTCCGCCCCCGGGCGCAGCCTTGCATAGGGGCCGACCACCGCGCCGCGGCTGACGTGACACCCCTCGAGGTGTGAAAAGGCGCGGATCGTGACGCCGGATTCCACCGTGACGCCGGGGCCGAAGACCACGTTCGGCTCGATCAGCGTGTCGCGGCCGATCACGGTGTCAAAGGCCAGGTGCACGGTGTCGGGCGCGATCAGCGTGATCCCCGCCTCCAGCAGCTCGGCCCGGGCGCGGGCCTGGAACACCGCCTCGGCCCCGGCAAGGTCGGCGCGGGAGTTGATGCCCATCGTCTCGGCCTCGTCGCAGGCGACGGCAGTGACCGAAAGGCCACGCGCGCGCGCCAGTTCGACCACGTCGGTCAGGTAGTATTCGCCCGAGGCGTTGTCATTGCCGACCTGCGCGATCAGGTCGAACAGGGTTTGCGCATCACAGGCCAGAAGCCCGCTGTTGCAAAAGCTAATGGCGCGTTCTTCCTCGGTGGCATCCTTGTATTCGACGATCCGATCGAGTTGGTCACCGGCCATCACCAGCCGCCCGTAGCGGGCCGGGTCGGCGGCATGGAAACCCAGGATCACCACGTCGTTCTGCGCCCGCGCGGTGAGCATCCGCTCCAGCGTTTCGGGCTGCACGAAGGGGGTGTCGCCGTAGAGCACGACCACGTCGCCCGCGAACCCCTCCAGCGCCGCGCGGGCCTGATCGACCGCATGCGCGGTGCCAAGCTGCTCGGACTGGATCACCACCTGGGCGGTCTCGTCGATCTCTCCTGCGGCCAGGGCGACCGCATCGGCCCCGTGTCCGGCCACGATGACGGTGCGTTCGGGCTCCAGCGTCGCGCCGCTTTGCACCGCATGGGCCAGCATCGGCGCCTGGCCGATCTGGTGCAGAACCTTGGGCAGGTCGGATTTCATCCTCGTGCCTTTTCCGGCAGCGAGGATGACAAGGGCGATGGGCATTGCGATTTCTCTTTGTCTTTTGGTCCCGCCCGTTTTATCCGCTGCGAGGAGCAGCGCAACAGTTGGCGTGATCAAACAAGGTTGCGGGATGCAACAGGGGCGGGCGGAAACACGCCGAAGGAGGCAGGACATGCGCACGGTGATCTTCGATCTGGACGGGACGCTGGCCGATACCTCGGGCGACCTGATTGCGGCGGCCAATGCCTGTTTCCGGCAGATGGGGGTTGGCGACGTGCTTGATCCCGATGCCGACCAGGGTGTTGCGCTGCGTGGCGGCAAGCGGATGCTGACCGTGGGGCTGGAGCGGCTGGGGCGCTATGACGCCGATACGGTCGAGGCCTATTACCCGGTGCTGCTCGAGGCCTATGCCGAGGATATCGACCGGCACAGCGTGCTGTATCCCGGCGCGATGGCGGCGGTCGAGGCGCTGGGTACGGCGGGCTATGGTCTTGGCGTCTGCACCAACAAGCCCGAAGGGCTGGCCGACCTGCTGCTGCGGCGGCTGGGCGTGCGCGACGTCTTTGCCGCGCTGGTCGGGGCCGATACGCTGACGGTGCGCAAGCCCGATCCCGAACCTCTGCGCGAGGCGGCCCGGCGCGCCGGTGGCGATCCGGCCAGGACGCTGCTGGTCGGCGATTCCGACACCGACCGCAACACCGCCCGCGCCGCCGGCGTGCCCTCGGTTCTGGTGACCTTCGGCCCCTCCGGTGCCGACATGGCGGCGCTGGCGCCCGAGGCGCTGTTGGAGCGGTTCGAGGATCTGCCCGGCCTCGTGGCTCAGTTGATCGGCGCGAACAGCTGATCGGTCAGCGGCGCCAGCCCGGTTCTTTCCAGTTTTGACAGGGCGTCCTCGATGGCGTCGGCGCGGGGCCGTCCCAGCACAGGGTCGGCCAGATCGTGGAACTTGACGCGAAGCTCACCTTCGGTCGGGGGATCGGTGTGATCCCAGCGCGGGGTGACCCAATCGCCGCGCAGGCTGCGCCCGTCGTGCAGGATCAGCGTGACCCGGGCGAAACGGCGCAGCGGGAACGCGGCATTGGCGCGGTCGGCTTCGCGCAGCACCATGGAGCGGGACAGCCGGAGCACCTCCGGGTGATCCAGGGAGTCGTCGGCCAGGTGTTCGGGCCGGATCTCTCCATGCACCATGGCCAGCGCGGCGGGGTAGGAGGTGGAATACTGTGCCTCGTCCGAGCGTTTGGGCTCGCGCATCGCGAGGCGAACGGATTCGTGAAAGGTCTCGACCTCGATGCGCGTGACCTGCTCGGGGCGCAGGTGATGGGCGCGGCGCAGCGCCAGCACCCCCTCGACCGGGGCATGGGCCCAGCGGCAGACCGGGTAGGGTTTGAAATACTGCTCGAGGACGGCCCAACGCTGGCCGAGATCGCGCCAGTACGCCGGCGCCGCGTCGACCGTCACGGCGGGGGCGCCGGTGAACCCCTCTTGGGCCAGCAAGGCGGCAGAGACCCCGGCCATCGCCCCCCATCCAGAGCCGTCCTTGACCATGGTGGGATGGTCGATGCAGCGCATCATCTGGCTGCGCGGGCCGTGGTACTCGGCGATGCCGAGCGCGTGGCGGGTCCGGTCGCGATCCAGCCGCAACAGGCGCGCGGCGGCGGCCGCCGCCGTTACCGCCCCCCAACTGCCCGAGGTGTGGAACTCGGGCACGGTGCCATGCTGGGCCTCGGCCACGCGCGCGCCGATCTCGTAACCCATCGCGATGGTGGCAAGAAAGTCGGCGCCGCTGGCGCCCGCCCGATGCGCCACGGCCAGTGCGGCGGGGAACAGGGAACAGCCGATATGACCCTTGGACGGGTTGTAGCCGTCATGTCCGTCCAGCGAGTCGATCATCATGCCGCCGGCCAGCGCAACGCCGGGCAGGCTGGCGGTTCGGGCCTCGAACAGCATCGGCGCATCGCCGCCGAAATGCGCGGCGGCATGATCGCGGATGATCGCGCTGAGTCTCGTGCCGTGGCCGCCGGCGGCGACACCGATCAGGTCGAGCAGGCACAGGCGCACCCGCGCTCGCACCTCGGGCGGCAGGTCGGGCCAGGACAGCCCGTGGATCAGGTCGAGCGGTGTCATGCAGACAGGCTAGGGAAGCGGCGGCGGCAATCTGTCCTGTTTGCGACGCGCAATCGGACAAGGTTTCAACTTCGTGAAATCGCGCCGGGGGATATTGACCGTGCCGTGCAGGCGGCCCAATAACGGCGCATGAGCGAGATTTTCACAGGCAGTTTCACCCAGCAGGAGCCGATCCCGGAACAGGGGATCGAGGCGGCGCTGGCGGTGCTGCGTCATGGCCGGCTGCATCGTTACAACGTGGCCGAGGGCGAGGTGAGCGAGGCGGCGCTGCTGGAGCAGGAGTTCGCGGCGCAGATGGGGGCGAAATACTGCCTTGCCGTCACGTCTGGCGGCTATGCGCTGTCGACGGCGATGCGGGCGGCGGGGGTGAAACCCGGCGACACGGTGCTGACCAATGCCTTTACCCTGGCGCCGGTTCCGGGCGCGATCGCCTCGATCGGGGCAAAGCCCGCCTACGTCGGCGTGACCGAACAGCTGACCATCGACCTGGACGACCTGGTCGCCAAGGCGGATCAGGCGCGGGTGCTGCTGCTCAGCCACATGCGTGGGCATATCTGCGACATGGATCGGCTGATGGAGATCTGCACCGCCGCCGGCCTCACCGTGATCGAGGATTGCGCCCATACCATGGGGGCGGCGTGGAACGGTGTGCCCTCGGGGCGGCATGGGCTGGTGGGCTGCTATTCCTGCCAGACCTACAAGCATGTGAATTCGGGTGAGGGCGGGTTGCTGGTGACCGACGACGAAGAGGTCGCCGCGCGGGCGGTGATCCTGTCGGGATCCTACATGCTGTATGATCGTCACCTCGCCGCACCGGGGCCGGAGGTGTTCGAGCGGGTCAAGTACGACACGCCGAATATCTCGGGCCGGATGGACAACCTGCGCGCCGCGATCCTGCGTCCGCAATTGCGCGCGCTGGAGGCCCAGGTGGCGCGTTGGAACGAACGCTACGGCGTGCTTGAGGCGGGGCTGCGCAATACGCCCGGGCTGACCGTGATCGACCGTCCGAAGGCCGAAACACCGGTCGGATCGTCGTTCCAGTTCCTGCTGCTCGACTGGCCCGAGGAGAAGGTGCAGGCGGTGCTGCGGCGGTGCGCTGCGCGTGGGGTCGAGTTGAAGTGGTTCGGCGCCGCCGAACCCCAGGGCTTCACCTCGCGTTATGACAGTTGGCGCTATGCGCCCTCTGCCGCCATGCCGCAGACCGACCGGGTTCTTGCCGGTATCGTGGATTTGAGGGTGCCCTTGACCTTCAGCCTCGAGGATTGCGCGCTGATCGCGCGGATCATCCGCGCCGAGGTGGGGGGCGTGTTCCAGGACCCCGCGTAGGGCCGTCGCATCACCCTGATCCTGGCGCGCAGTCTTGTGTCAATGCGGAACCAAGAGGATTTTCGCGCAAATCCGGCTTTCCGGGTTTTGCTCAGGCACAGTGACGGTGCGGCAAACCGCTGCCAGGAGCCGGTAAAAATCAATTAGATATTGACTAGCCCGCAGGCCGGCAACCTATAGTGTAGCCACGAAGAAAAATAACAAGATAGGTCACCCTAGGAAAACAGTCGGGCGACATTGAGGAGAGATGAAATGGCTGGCGGCACGGTCCAGGGGGACTTGGCTACTTTGTTTCCCACCATCGTTCGACGGTCTCCCGGTACGGCGGCCGGCGAAAGTTTTCTGGCCTATGCCCTGGATCAGCACGCGCTTGTCAGCGTCACAAACGCCGAGGAAAAAATCCTCTATGTCAATGATCGCTATGCCGAAATCAGCGGCTACTCCCGCGAGGAACTGATCGGGCAAACCCATCGCCTGTTGCGCTCCGATGAGCATCCCCCCGAGCTTTACGAGGAACTCTGGGCCACCATCTCCAGCGGCAAGACCTGGAGCGGGGAAGTCAAGCAAATCAAGAAGAGCGGAGAGACGTACTGGGTCAAGGCGACCATTGTTCCGTTCTTCTCTCCTGACGGGAAGCCCGAGAAATACCTGTCCATCCACACCGATATCACCGAGGTCAAATCGGCCGAGGCGAA
The DNA here is from genome assembly GCF_040365005.1 of Aquicoccus sp. SU-CL01552. Lineage (NCBI taxonomy): Bacteria > Pseudomonadati > Pseudomonadota > Alphaproteobacteria > Rhodobacterales > Paracoccaceae > Aquicoccus > Aquicoccus sp. SU-CL01552. The sequence goes on from NZ_BAABWV010000005.1 coordinate 204,197, forward strand.
CTTGCAGCGGCAGATGTCCTTTGACCACATCAAGGACGAGATCTATCTGTTCTGGCCGGAAACCTATCATGTTTTCTATACCAACCGGAGCGCGCGTATCCGGCTTCGGGCGTTGGGGCAGGCGGCGACGGAACTGACCCCCTGCGATCTGATCGAAGGGTTTTCGCGCAAGGAGATCGTCGAGCGGGTGAAAAAGCTCCTGTCCGGCGGAAGTAAGTGGATCAACTTCGAGGCGGAACAGCGACGCCCGGACGGGCGCCGCACACCGGCCGAGGTGACCATCCAGTTGATCCGCCCGCGCCACGAGAAACCGCGCTTTCTGGCCCACGTGCGCGACATCAGCCAGCGCAAGCAGGCGGAGCTTGCCAAGCAACAGTTCGTTGCCAATCTCAGCCACGAGTTGCGAACGCCACTGACCGCGATCAAGGGGGCCTTCGGCCTGATCAACTCCGGACCCGTGGGGGGCGCCGGGGGCACGGCGGGCCGCCTGGCCGACATGGGGCTCAAGAACACGGCGCGGCTGGAATACCTGATCGAGAACCTGTTGGACATGGAGCGGATCGCGACCGGGCGGAATTCGTCAAAGCTGACCCGGCTGAGCCTCGACAAGGTGATCGGAGAGGTCATCGCCGACCTGGCGGACTACAGGTCCGAGAAGGGGGTCGAGATTCGCTATGAACCCGCAAAGGCGCCGGTGTGCGTCAAGGGCGATGCGCTGGGGCTGTCCAAGGTGTTCAGCATCCTGTTGTCGAACGCGGTTCGGTTTTCCGAACCCGGCGGCAGTGTCGATGTTCGGGTGCAACGGGATGGCGCGCGGGTTGCCGTATCGGTCATCGACCGGGGCATCGGCATTCCAAAGAAGTTTCTCAAGAGCATCTTTCAGCCGTTCACCCAGGCGGATCAGTCGGATGCACGCACCACAGCCGGGGCCGGTCTCGGCCTCGCGATCGCGCGCTCCATCGTCGAGGAACATGGGGGCTCGATCGAGGTGCAAAGCGTCGAAGGCCAGGGGGCGGTGTTCTCGTTCTACCTGCTGCCCTGCGTCTAGGGGCGCCGCACCGCCAGAAAATCCAACGAAAGGTCGCCGTCCCGGCGGGTCGGCATGCAATGCTTGACGCGACTCATGTCTTGCCCGTATTAAATGAACACGTGTTCATTAAATGCGCCGGGAGGGGCCATGTTTAACGCAACCATGCAATTCGATCTGGGTGAGGATGTGAATGCGCTGCGCGAGATGGTGCATCGCTGGGCGCAGGAGCGGGTCAAACCGATGGCGGCCGAGATCGACCGCAACAATGATTTCCCGGCCGATCTGTGGAAGGAAATGGGCGATCTGGGCCTGCTCGGCATCACCGTTTCCGAGGAGTACGGTGGCGCCGGCATGTCGTACCTGGCCCATACCATCGCGGTCGAGGAGATCGCTCGCGCCAGCGCCTCGGTCTCGCTCTCCTACGGGGCGCATTCCAACCTCTGCGTCAACCAGATCAAGCTGAACGCGAACGAGGAACAGAAGAAGAAATACCTCCCCGGGCTGATCTCAGGCACGCATGTGGGCGCGTTGGCGATGAGCGAACCCGGTGCCGGCTCCGACGTGGTGTCGATGAAGCTGCGGGCGGAAAAGCGCAACGGCTACTACGTGCTGAACGGCAACAAGTACTGGATCACCAACGGCCCCGACGCCGATACGCTGGTGGTCTATGCCAAGACCGATCCGGAGGCGGGCGCGCGCGGGATCACCGCCTTTATCGTCGAGAAGACGATGAAGGGGTTCTCGACCTCGCCGCATTTCGACAAGCTGGGCATGCGCGGCTCCAATACCGCCGAACTGATCTTTGACGATTGCGAGGTGCCGTTCGAGAACGTGCTGGGCGAAGAAGGCAAGGGTGTGCGCGTTCTGATGTCGGGGCTGGACTATGAGCGCGTGGTGCTGGCCGGGATCGGCACCGGCATCATGGCCGCCTGCCTGGATGAAATCATGCCCTATTTGGCCGAGCGCAAACAATTCGGCCAGCCGATCGGGAACTTCCAACTCATGCAGGGCAAGATCGCCGACATGTACACCGCGATGAACTCGGCCCGCGCCTATGTCTACGAGGTTGCCAAGGCCTGCGACAAGGGGGCGGTGACCCGGCAGGATGCGGCGGCCTGCTGTCTCTATGCCTCCGAGGAGGCGATGAAACAGGCGCACCAGGCGGTGCAGGCGATGGGCGGCGCGGGCTTTCTGTCGGATGCCGCCGTCAGCCGGATTTTCCGCGATGCCAAGCTGATGGAGATCGGGGCCGGCACCAGCGAGATTCGCCGCATGCTGATCGGGCGCGAACTGATGGGCGCGATGGGCTGAGCGGCCAAGCCGAAACGCAAACGGCCCGCGCGACCGAGGGAGGCGCGCGGGCCGGTCAGCGGCACCGGGCACACGGCCCGGCGCACATGGGGGGAGATCAGAACCGGTGAATGTAGGAAATGCCCCAGACCAGCGGGTCGATCTCGGCCTCACCGATATAGGCGCCGTTCAGCGTCACGTCGGACTGGATGTTGACCCAGCGCACGTCCATGCGCAGCGCGCCATTGTTGCCGATGTCGTAATCCACACCCGCATGTGCGGCCACGCCCCAGGAATCATCGATCTCGACCACCCCAAGCGGCGAGGTTTCGTCCCAGAAGGTGGTGTAGTTCAGGCCGAGGCCGACAAACGGGGTAAAGGCCGACTGGGTCGGAATATGGTAATTCACGGTCAGGGTCGGCGGCAGTTGCTTGACCGTCGCGGCGTAGGCGCCACCGATGTTCACATCATGCTTGAACGGCGTCGCGGCCAGCAACTCGATACCCCAGTTGTCGCGAAAGAAGTACTCACCCGTGAAGGTCGGACGCACGCTGTCGTCAACCGTCGCTGCGGCACCCGCCAGCGTACCATTATCGGATTTCGGGTTCACGAGGCCGAACCCGATACCCACGGTCCAATCCCCTTGGGACTGAGCGGCCAAGGGCCCGGCCAGCATCGTGGCCAGAGCCGTGGAAAAAAGCAATGCAGCCGTTTGGCGTGTCATCTGTCTGTCCTTTCTTATTCTCGTGGCCGGACCTTCGCGCCGGGGGGCAGGCGTTTCCGTGATCTGGATCAAGTCCGGATCGGGAAGATGCGACGAGGCGATCCGCGCGCCTGTAATAAAGTGACACAAAAACAAAAGGTTGTATCGTGATGCCCGCTGAGGGAATACCCGGTTTGAGCGTAGCGGGGGGCTGGGATGTGCCGCCGCGGTTGAACATGGCCGCGCAAGCCTTGGGCGGCGATCCGGATCGGTTGGCGATCATCGACCTGACCGGACCCGCGCGCCGGGATGTGACGGTGGCCGAGCTTGCGGCGATGGCCGATGCGCTGGCCCGGCGCCTGCTGGCCGAGGGCGTTGTAACCGGCGACCGGGTCGGCGTGCTGCTCAGCCAATCGCCCTGGTGCGCTGCGGCGCATCTGGCGATCTGGAAGATCGGCGCGATCTCGGTGCCCTTGTTCAAGCTGTTCAAGCATGACGCGCTGCGCAGCCGGGTGGGAGATGCCGGCGCGCGGCTGGTGCTGACCGATCCCGAGGGCGCAGGACTCCTGGGCGACCTGGCGACGCCGCTGATGGTGGAGGAGGCCGGGATCGCGGGCGATCCGGTTCCCTTCGCCGATACCGGCTCCGAGGATCCCGCCGTGTTGATCTATACCTCCGGCACCACCGGCAGCCCCAAGGGCGCGCTGCACGCGCACCGGGTGCTGACCGGCCATCTGCCGGGGGTGTTCCTCAGCCATGATCGCCTGGGCCAGCCGGGCGATTGCCTGTGGACCCCGGCCGACTGGGCCTGGATCGGCGGGCTGTTCGACGTGCTGATGCCGGGGCTGGCGCTGGGGGTGCCGGTGGTCGCCGCGCGGATGGAGAAGTTCACCCCCGAAGGGGCCGCGAAGATCATCGCGCAAGCCTCTGTCCGAAACGTGTTTTTCCCGCCCACGGCCCTGCGGATGCTCAAGGCCGCCGACCAGGGCGTTCCGGGGCTGCGCTCGGTCGCCTCGGGGGGCGAACCGCTGGGTGCCGAGATGCTGGCCTGGGGCCGTGGTGCCTTCGGCCTCGAGATCAATGAGTTCTACGGCCAGACCGAGTGCAACATGATCGCCACCTCCTGCGGCGCCGATTTCCCGGCGCGCCCCGGCTGCATCGGCAAGCCGGTTCCGGGGCACGAGATTGCCGTGCTGGACGGGGCTGGGCAACCGACGATGGAGGAGGGCGACGTCGCCGTGCGGCGCGGTTCGGCCTCGATGCTGCTGCAATACTGGAACAACCCGGAAGAAACCGCGAAAAAGGTTCAGGGCGACTGGCTGATCACCGGCGATCGCGGCGTCTGGGAGGGGGATTACCTGCGCTTTGTCGGGCGCGAGGATGACGTGATCACCAGCGCCGGCTACCGCATCGGCCCGGCCGAGATCGAGGATTGCCTGATGACCCACCCGGATGTCGCCACCGTGGGCGTGGTGGGCAAGCCCGACCCGCTGCGCACCGAGATCGTCAAGGCCTATGTGGTGCGCAAGCCCGGCGCGACAGCGACCGGGACGGACCTGCAGGCCTATGTGAAAGAGCGACTCGCAAGCTATTCATACCCTAGGGAAATCGCCTTTCTCGACGCGCTGCCGATGACGGTGACGGGCAAGGTGATCCGCAAGGAACTCAAACGCCGCGCGGCGGCGGAACAGGAGGCCGAACAATGAAACTCGTGTCCAAGATCATCCCCTCGTCCGAGGAGTTTCAGGCCAACCGCGCTGCCCACCTGGAGGCGCTGGCGGTGATCCGCGAGGCCGCCGAACTGGCGGCGGCGGGCGGTGGCGAGAAATCCCGCGCGCGCCATGTCTCGCGCGGCAAGATGCTGCCACGTGAGCGGGTGGCGAACCTGCTCGATCCCGGATCGCCATTCCTCGAGATCGGCGCCACGGCGGCGCATGACATGTACGATGGCGCCGCCCCCTGCGCCGGGGTGATCGCCGGGATCGGACGGGTCGAGGGGCAGGAGGTCATGGTGGTCTGTAACGACGCCACCGTGAAGGGCGGCACCTATTTCCCGATGACGGTCAAGAAACACCTGCGCGCGCAGGAGATCGCCGCCGAATGTGGGTTGCCTTGCGTCTATCTGGTGGACAGCGGCGGCGCCAACCTGCCGCAACAGGACGAGGTGTTCCCCGACCGCGATCATTTCGGCCGCATCTTCTACAACCAGGCCAACATGTCGGCGCGCGGCATTCCGCAGATCGCCGTGGTGATGGGGTCCTGTACCGCCGGCGGCGCCTATGTGCCGGCGATGTCGGACGTGACCATCATCGTCAAGGAACAGGGCACGATCTTCCTCGCCGGTCCGCCGCTGGTCAAGGCGGCGACGGGCGAGGTGGTCAGCGCCGAGGATCTGGGCGGCGGCGACGTGCATACGCGCCTGTCCGGGGTGGCCGATTACCTGGCCGAGGATGATGCCCATGCGCTGGCGCTGGCCCGCCGCGCGGTCAGCCATCTGAACCGCGCCAAGCCGCAGACGGTGCAATGGCAATCGCCCGAAGAGCCGGCCTATGACCCCGACGAGATCCTCGGCGCGGTGCCTGCCGGCCTGCGCACCCCCTATGACATCCGCGAGGTGATCGCGCGGGTGGTCGATGGGTCGCGCTTTGACGAGTTCAAGCCGCGCTTCGGCGAGACCCTCGTGACCGGCTTTGCCCATCTCAAGGGGTGCCCGGTGGGGATCATCGCCAACAACGGCGTGCTGTTCTCGGAAGCCGCGCAAAAGGGCGCGCATTTCGTCGAGCTCTGCAGCCAGCGTCATATCCCGCTGCTCTTCCTGCAGAACATCACCGGCTTCATGGTCGGGCGAAAATACGAAAACGAGGGAATCGCGCGCCACGGGGCCAAGCTGGTCACCGCCGTGGCCACCACCAACGTGCCCAAGATCACCATGCTGGTGGGCGGCAGTTTCGGCGCGGGCAACTACGGCATGGCGGGCCGCGCCTATCAGCCGCGGTTTCTCTGGACCTGGCCCAATTCCCGCATCAGCGTGATGGGCGGTGAACAGGCGGCGGGCGTACTGGCCACGGTCAAGCGCGACGGCATCGAACGCAGCGGCGGCAGCTGGTCCGAGGAGGAAGAGGCCGAGTTCAAGCGCCCCACGCTGGAGATGTTCGAGCGCCAGTCGCACCCGCTCTATGCCGCCGCGCGGCTTTGGGATGACGGCGTGATCGACCCGCGCAAGACCCGCGACGTGCTGGCCCTGTCGCTCAGCGCCGCGCTCAACGCGCCGATCGACGACACCCGCTTTGGCGTGTTCCGGATGTGAGCGCGCGGCAGGGAGAGACGCCATGATCGAAACCCGACTGACGAAAGCCTTCGGCATCGACGCCCCGGTGCTTTGCGCGCCGATGGCGCTGGCCACCGGCGGGCGGTTGGCGGCGGCGGTCACCCGCGTCGGCGGGTTCGGCCTGATTGGCGGGGCCTATTGCGACGCCGACTGGATCGCGCGGGAGTTCGACGCGGCGGGCAATACGTCTGTCGGCTGCGGCTTCATCACCTGGAAACTGGCGGAAACCCCAAGCCTGCTTGATGCGGTTCTGGCCCGCAACCCGGCGGCGGTCTTTCTCTCCTTCGGTGATCCGGTGCCCTTCGCCGCCGCGATCCGGGCCGCTGGCGTGCCGCTGATCTGCCAGGTGCAGACGCTGGCGGATGCGAAACGGGCGGCCGGGGCAGGGGCCGACGTGATCGTCGCACAGGGGGCCGAGGCCGGGGGGCATGGCGAGAAACGCGCCACCTTGACGTTGGTGCCCGAGGTGGCGGACTGGCTTGCCGCGCATTCCCCCGAGACCCTGCTGGTCGCCGCCGGCGGGATTGCCGACGGGCGCGGGCTGGCTGCCGCGTTGATGCTGGGGGCCGATGGGGTGCTGGTCGGCTCGCGGTTCTGGGCCAGCGCGGAATCGCTGGCCGCGCCCGGCATGACCGAGGCCGCCATCGCCGCCAGCGGCGACGACACCATCCGCAGCACGGTGATGGACGCGGCACGCGGGCTGAACTGGCCGGGGCGGTACACCGCGCGGGTGCTGAAAAACCCGGTCACCGAGCGCTGGCACGACGACCCGCAGGGGCTTGCCGCCCACGCCGATGAGATCGCCGCCGGTTGGAAGGCCGGCTGGGATGCGGGCGATCCGGCGCGTGCCAATACCTTTGTCGGCGAGGCGGCGGGCCTGATCCATGACCGGCCACCGGCGGGCGAGATCCTGACCGCGATGGTCGCGCAGGCCGAGGCGTTGCTTGGCGGCAGCTGGCGGGGAGCGGTGACATGAGCGGGCCCGCCTCTTCTTCATTTCCGACCGGCCTTTTTCTGGCAGACACATACTCCGGGGGGCGCCGTTGGCGCGACACGGGAACCCACACCGCCCCCGGTGCGCATCCTATGAAAGGACCTGACGCATGTTCACCAAGATCCTGATCGCCAACCGCGGCGAGATCGCAGTTCGCGTGATCGAAAGCGCCCGCGCCATGGGGGTGAAAACCGTGGCGGTCTACTCCGACGCCGATGCGGGGGCCAAACATGTACAATTGGCCGACCAAAGCGTACATATCGGCGGCTCGGCCCCAGTCGACAGCTACCTGCGCGGCGAGGTGATCATCCGGGCCGCGCTGGACACCGGCGCGCAGGCGATCCACCCCGGCTATGGCTTTCTGTCCGAGAACCCCGATTTCGTCGAGGCGGTGGAGGCCGCGGGCCTCACCTTCATCGGCCCCTCGGCCGACGCGATCCGGGCGATGGGCCTCAAGGACGCCGCCAAGGCGCTGATGGAAGAGGCGGGGGTGCCCGTGGTGCCGGGCTATCACGGAAAGAATCAGGACCCCGAGCATCTCTCGGGCGCGGCCGATACCATCGGCTATCCCGTCCTGATCAAGGCGGTCGCGGGCGGCGGCGGCAAGGGCATGCGCAAGGTCGCGCGCCCCGAGGAGTTCGCCGCCGCGCTGGACAGCGCCCGTGGCGAGGCGCGCACCGCTTTCGGCAATGACGCGGTTCTGATCGAGAAATTCGTGGAAAAACCGCGCCATATCGAGGTGCAGGTGTTTGGCGACGGCACCGAGGCGGTGCATCTGTTCGAGCGCGACTGCTCGCTCCAGCGCCGCCACCAGAAGGTGATCGAGGAGGCCCCGGCCCCCGGCATGACGTCCGAGATGTGCGAGGCGATGGGCGAGGCGGCGGTGCGCGCGGCGCGCGCCATCGGCTACAAGGGCGCGGGCACCATCGAGTTCATCGTCGACGGCTCGGACGGGCTGCGCCCCGACCGGTTCTGGTTCATGGAGATGAACACCCGGCTCCAGGTCGAGCACCCGGTGACCGAGGCGATCACCGGCATCGACCTTGTCGAATGGCAATTGCGGGTTGCCGCCGGCGAACCGCTGCCGCTGACGCAGGAGCAGATCACGCTGACCGGCCATGCCTTCGAGGCGCGGCTCTATGCCGAGGACGTGCCAAAGGGGTTCCTGCCCGCGACCGGGACGCTGACCCACCTGGAGTTCCCGGCGCGGGCCCGCATCGACAGCGGCGTGCGGGCGGGCGATACCATCAGCCCGTTCTATGACCCGATGATCGCCAAGGTCATCACCCATGGCCCCACCCGCGCGATCGCGCTGGCGCGGCTGTCGCGGGCGCTGGACGAAAGCGAGGTGGCCGGATCGGTCACCAACCTGTCCTTTCTCGGGGCGCTGACACGGCACGCGGGCTTTGCCGGGGGCGACGTGGATACCGGTTTGATCGAGCGCGATCTCGAGGCACTGACCCGGGTCGATGCGGTCCCGGCCCGGGTGGTGGCCCAGGCCGGCTTTGCCGCCGCCGGGCTGATGGAGGAAGGCGATGCAACTGGCTTTACCCTGTGGTCGCCGCTGGCGCGCAGCTTGTTCCTGGAGTTGGACGGCGAGGAGTATCGCGTGGTGATCCGGCTGACCGGATCTGAAGCCGCCGAGATCGCGGTCGGTGCCGAGATCGTGCAGGCCCGGCGCGCGCCGCGCGGCTGGACCTTTGCCGAGACCCGGGCCGCACCGATGGCGCGAGCCGGCAACAGGTTGACCGTGTTCGACGGGCCGGGCCATGCCTTCACGGTGGTCGATCCGCTGGACCGCGCGCAGGAGGCCGGCGGTGACGGCAACCTGATCGAGGCGCCGATGCCGGGGCTGGTCAAGGCGGTGTTCGTCGCGGCCGGGCAGGCGGTGACCGCGGGCGAGAAACTGGCTGTGCTCGAGGCGATGAAAATGGAGCATACCCTGACGGCGGCACGCGACGGCACGGTGGCCGAGGTCCTGGCCGAGGCCGGTGCGCAGGTCGAGGCCGGGGCGCCGCTGGTGCGGCTGGAGGACGAAGAAGGCTGAGCGGCGCGCAGGCGGCGGGCCGCGCGACGGTGAGTATTTGGAAAGAGAAGAAGCGGGAAAGGGGCGCAGATGGGTGAACGGGTCGAGATCTTCGAGGTTGGTCCCCGTGACGGGCTGCAGAACGAGAAACGCGCGATCCCGGTGGCGGAAAAGGTGGCGCTGGTCGATTGCCTCAGCGGGGCCGGGTTTTCGCGCATCGAATGCGCCAGTTTCGTCAGCCCGAAATGGGTGCCGCAGATGGCCGGCAGCGCCGAGGTGTTGGCGGGGATCGCCCGGGCGCCCGGTGTGCGCTATGCCGCGCTGACGCCGAACATGCGCGGGTTCCAGGATGCGGTCGCGGCGCGGGCCTCCGAGGTGGCGGTCTTCGCCGCCGCCTCGGAGGGATTTTCCAAGGCCAATATCAACGCCACGATCGAGGAGAGCATCGCGCGCTTCGTGCCGATCATGGAGGCCGCGCGCGAGATCGGGATGCCGGTGCGCGGCTATATCTCCTGCGTGACCGATTGCCCCTATGACGGGGCGGTTGCGCCGGGCAAGGTGGCCGAGGTGGCCGAAAGGCTGTTCGACATGGGCTGTTACGAGATCTCGCTGGGCGACACCATCGGACAGGCCACGCCGGAGAGCATCACGGCGATGCTGCAGGCGGTCTCTGGCGTGGTGCCGGCGGATCGGCTGGCCGGCCATTACCACGACACGGCGGGCCGGGCGCTGGCCAATATCGACGCCTCGCTGGCGCAGGGGGTCCGGGTCTTCGATGCCGCCGTTGGCGGCTTGGGCGGCTGCCCCTACGCGCCCGGCGCGGCAGGGAACGTGGCGACCGAGGCGGTGCAGGCGCATCTGGCGCGGTCGGGGTATGACACCGGGTTGGATGCCGCGGTGATCGCTAGGGCGGCGGATATGGCGCGGGCGATGCGCCGGGGCGAAGGGAGCTGAGACATGTTTGACACGATCACCATCGAGACCGACGCGCGGGGTGTCGCGACGCTGACACTGAACCGGCCGGACAAGCATAACGCGATGTCGGCCACGATGATCGCGGAACTGACGCAGGCGGCGCAGAAACTGGCGGCCGACGCGGCGGTGCGGGCGGTGATCCTGACCGGTGCGGGCAAGAGCTTTTGCGCCGGGGGCGACCTGGGGTGGATGCAGGACCAGATGGCCGCCGATCCCGAGACCCGGTTCATCGAGGCGCGCAAGCTGGCGCTGGCGCTGCAGGCGCTCAATACCCTGCCCAAGCCGTTGATCGGCGCGTTGCAGGGCAATGCTTTTGGCGGCGGGGTTGGGCTGGCCTCGGTCTGTGACGTCACGCTGGGGGTGGATCATCTGAAGATGGGCCTGACCGAGACCCGTCTGGGGCTGATCCCGGCGACAATCGGCCCCTATGTCATCGCCCGCATGGGCGAGGCGCGGGCGCGGCGGGTGTTCATGTCGGCGCGGCTGTTCGATGCCACCGAGGCGGTGGAGCTTGGCCTTTTGGCGCGGGCGGTGCCGGCCGGTGACCTCGCCGAGGCCGCCGAGGCCGAGGTGGCCCCCTATCTCGCCTGCGCGCCGGGGGCGGTGGCCGCGGCAAAACGGCTCACGCGGGAGTTGGGGCCGCGCATCGACGAGGCGGTGATCGACCATACCATTCGCGCACTGGTGGATCGTTGGGAGGGGGAAGAGGCCCGCGAGGGAATCGCCGCGTTTTTCGACAAGCGCAAACCGGCCTGGGCGTTCGGCAGCTGAGTCGCCCGATGCTGGACGCCAAAGCGGACTCGTTATGCCGGAAAACCCCACCCGGTGCCGCGAAACCCGGCAGGCGGTCGGGGTCGGTTTGCCGCTGCGCGGTTGCGCTGCACTGCGGCAGGGCTGGGGAGATGCGGGAAAAGCCACCAATATTCAGTATTCTGAACGCAATCCGCCCTGTCGCAAGAACAGGCCGGGAATGCGCCCGGCTTGGTTGACGCTCCGGACCGTCGAGAGTAGAGAAGCGGCAGGTCAACATGCCAATTGACGGTGCGCCACGGCAGGCGCGCGGGAAAGGAGCCACTCGTGGAAGAGCTGTTGCGGGAATATCTCCCGATTCTGGTGTTTCTGGCGGTCGCCATTGGGCTTGGGCTGGTTCTGATCCTTGCCGCCGTCGTTCTGGCGGTGCGCAATCCGGATCCGGAAAAGGTCAGCGCCTACGAATGCGGCTTCAACGCCTTTGACGACGCCCGGATGAAATTCGACATCCGGTTCTACCTCGTGTCGATCCTGTTCATCATCTTCGATCTGGAAATCGCGATGCTGTTTCCCTGGGCGGTCGGGTTCAAGAACCTGAGCGATCTGGGCTTCTGGTCGATGATGGTGTTCCTGGGCGTTCTGACCATCGGCTTTGCCTACGAATGGAAGAAGGGGGCACTGGAATGGGAGTGATGGCCGGAGCCAACACCGCCGGGGCCGACAAGGAGGTCGCGACCCAGGCGCTGAACCGCGAGTTGCAGGACAAGGGGTTTCTGCTGACCTCGACCGAGGATGTCATCAACTGGGCCCGCACCGGGTCGCTGCACTGGATGACCTTCGGCCTGGCCTGCTGCGCGGTCGAGATGATGCATACCTCGATGCCGCGCTATGACGCCGAGCGGTTCGGCATCGCGCCGCGGGCCTCTCCGCGCCAGTCCGACCTGATGATCGTGGCCGGCACGCTGACCAACAAGATGGCGCCGGCGCTGCGCAAGGTGTACGACCAGATGCCCGAGCCGCGCTATGTGCTCTCGATGGGCTCCTGCGCCAATGGCGGCGGTTATTATCACTACAGTTACTCGGTGGTACGCGGCTGTGACCGCATCGTGCCGGTCGACGTCTATGTGCCCGGCTGCCCGCCGACCGCCGAGGCGTTGCTTTACGGGCTGATGCAGCTGCAACGCAAGATCCGCCGCACCGGCACGATCGTGCGCTGACCCGCGCGAGGATGGAGAGAGCACGATGAGCGAAGCACTGAACGAGCTGGGCGCGCATATCGAGGCCAGGCGCGCCGACTGTGTCCTTGGCTGGGACGTCAGTTTTGGCGAGCTGAACGTGGATGTGGCCCCGGCCAACATCTTGGGGCTGGTCGAGTTCCTGAAGGCCGACGCCACCTGCAAGTTTTCCACGCTGGTGGATATCACCGCGGTGGATTACCCGGACCGGCCGAAACGGTTCGACGTGGTCTATCACCTGCTGTCGATGTACCAGAACCAGCGCATCCGCCTGCGGGTCTCGATCCGCGAGGAGGACATGGTGCCCTCGATCATCGACATCCACCCCTCGGCCAACTGGTTCGAGCGCGAGGTGTTCGACATGTTCGGTATCCTGTTCTCGGGCCATCCGGACCTGCGCCGCATCCTGACCGACTATGGCTTTCGCGGCTATCCGCTGCGCAAGGATTTCCCGACCACCGGCTATACCGAGGTGCGCTATGACGAGGCGGAGAAACGCGTCGTCTACGAACCGGTCAGCCTGGTCCAGGAATACCGCCAGTTCGATTTCATGAGCCCCTGGGAAGGTGCCGAGTATATCCTGCCAGGGGACGAGAAGCCGGAGGCCAAGTGATGGAAATCCTGTTCTGGGCGATCTTCGCGATCACGGCGATTCCGATGCTGAAACTGCTGCCGCATTTCGGCATTCACAAGTACTGGGCGCTGGCCTGCGTCATCCCGATCGCCGTGCCGATCCTGGCCTGGGTCATGGCGGTGAAACTGCAAGAGCTGGAGAAACTCTGATGGACGGCTCCAAAGGCTTCGAAGATGCCCTGACCGGCGAACAGAAGATCCGCAACTTCAACATCAACTTCGGCCCGCAACACCCGGCGGCGCACGGCGTGTTGCGCCTCGTGCTCGAACTGGACGGCGAGATCGTCGAGCGGTGCGACCCGCATATCGGGCTACTGCATCGCGGCACCGAGAAGTTGATGGAAAGCCGCACCTACCTGCAGAACCTGCCGTATTTCGACCGGCTCGATTACGTGGCGCCGATGAACCAGGAGCATGCCTGGTGCCTGGCCATCGAACGGCTGACCGGGGTCGAGGTGCCGCGCCGTGCCTCGCTGATCCGGGTGCTCTATTCCGAGATCGGCCGCGTTCTGAACCACCTGCTGAACGTGACGACCCAGGCCATGGACGTGGGCGCGCTGACGCCGCCGGTCTGGGGCTTCGAGGAACGCGAAAAGCTGATGATCTTCTACGAGCGGGCCTGTGGCGCGCGGCTGCACTCGGCCTATTTCCGGCCCGGCGGCGTGCACCAGGACCTGCCGCCGGCGCTGCTGGACGACATCGAGACATGGGCCAAGGCCTTTCCGGCCTTCCTTGATGATGTCGACGGGCTGCTGACCGAGAACCGGATATTCAAGCAGCGCAACGTCGACATCGGCGTGGTGACCGAAGAAACGGTTCAGGAGTACGGGTTCTCGGGTGTCATGGCGCGCTCGGTCGGGCTGGCTTGGGACCTGCGGCGCGCCCAACCGTATGAGTGCTATGACGAGTTCGACTTCCTGATCCCGGTGGGCAAGAACGGCGACTGCTACGACCGCTACCTGATGCGGATGGAAGAGATGCGCCAATCCACCCGGATCATCCTGCAGGCCATCGAAAAGCTGCGGATGCCGGAAAACCAGGGCGATATCCTGGCCCGGGGCAAGATCACCCCGCCCAAGCGCGGCGACATGAAAACCTCGATGGAAAGCCTGATTCACCACTTCAAGCTGTATACCGAGGGCTTCCACGTGCCCGCCGGCGAGGTTTACGCCGCCGTTGAGGCGCCCAAGGGCGAATTCGGCGTCTACCTGGTGGCCGATGGCACCAACAAGCCCTATCGCGCCAAGCTGCGCGCACCGGGTTACCTGCACCTGCAGGCGATGGACCATGTCGCCAAGGGGCACCAGCTTGCCGACATCGCCGCGATCATCGGCTCGCTCGACATCGTGTTCGGCGAGGTGGACCGGTGATGACCCGCATGCCCAGCCTGCTTCTTCTCTGCAAAAATACTCCCGCCGGAGGCATCCTCCGGTGCGGCCCTGACAAGGGGACAGAATAATGCTCCGCCGCCTGTATCACGAACAGCCTGACAGCTTCACCTACACCCCGGCCAACCTGGCCTGGGCCGAGGCGCAGATCACCAAGTATCCCGAGGGCCGCCAGGCCAGCGCGATCATCCCGCTGCTGTGGCGCGCGCAGGAGCAGGAGGGGTGGCTGACCCGCCCGGCGATCGAATATGTCGCGGACATGCTGGGCATGGCGCATATCCGCGCGCTCGAGGTGGCCTCGTTCTATTTCATGTTCCAGTTGCAGCCGGTCGGCTCGGTCGCGAACATCCAGATCTGCGGCACCACGACCTGCATGATCTGTGGCGCGGGTGAGTTGATCGCGGTCTGTCGCGACAAGATCGCGCCGAAGCCGCACATGCTCAGCGCCGATGGCAAGTTCTCGTGGGAAGAGGTGGAATGCCTCGGGGCCTGTTCCAACGCGCCGATGGCGCAGATCGGCAAGGATTACTACGAGGATCTGACTGCCGAACGCTTTGCCGAGATTCTTGATGAACTGGCTGCCGGCAAGGTGCCGGTGCCGGGGCCGCAGAACGGGCGTTATGCCTCGGAGCCGGCCGCCGGGCTGACCACGCTCAAGGATTTCGAAAGCGGTCGGACCCAGTACAACGCCAGCGTCGACCGCGCGGTGAAACTGGGCGACACCGTCAAGCGCATTGACGGCACCGAGGTGCCGATCCTGACGCCTTGGGTGCGCGATGCGGCGCCTGACGCGCCGTCGGACGGGACCGCCACGGATAACGCCGACCGCTCCGAGGGGCGCGCGGCCGACGAAACCGGCGTGTCGAAACAGGCGGCCCCGGTCAAGCCGGTGGCGACGCCGGAAGCCCCCGCCGAGGGTGAGGTCGCGGAGGTCGCGCCGGAGATCCTGAGCGGCCCGCGCGAGGGCGGGGCGGATGATCTGAAGATGCTCAAGGGCGTCGGGCCGAAGCTGGAGCAGACCCTGAACGACCTGGGGTTCTATCACTTCGACCAGATCGCGGCCTGGGGCCCGGCCGAGGTGGCCTGGGTCGACAACCGGCTGACCTTCAAGGGCCGGATCGAACGGGACGGCTGGATCGAGCAGGCAGCAAAGCTTGCCGCCGGTGAAGAAACGGAATTCGCCAAGCGGGCGAAAAAAGACAAACTGTACGACTGACCACCGCCGCGCGGACCGCGCGGGGGGATTGTGACGGAAGACGATGAGCGAAGAACGTGACAAGGCCATGACCCGAAAGGGGCGGCTCACCGGGGTGGTGATCGCCGCGGCCGCGCTGTTGTCGCTGCTGGCGCCCTGGATCGTGCATCAGCTGGGTCTGTCGATCCGCTACGAGATGCTGATCTATTTCGGATCGATCGCGGCCTTCATCTGGGCCTTCGTCAACATCTATCAACTCTGGCGCATGCGCCAGGACAGCCAAGGGTAGCTCTCATGCTCAAGGACCAGGACCGGATCTTTACCAACCTCTACGGGATGCATGACCGCTCGCTGAAAGGCGCGATGGCCCGTGGCCATTGGGACGGGACCGCCGGCATCATCGGCAACGGACGCGACTGGATCATCCAGCAGATGAAGGACTCGGGGCTGCGTGGACGCGGCGGCGCGGGCTTTCCGACCGGGCTGAAGTGGTCCTTCATGCCCAAGGAAAGCGACGGGCGCCCGGCCTATCTGGTTATCAACGCCGACGAATCCGAGCCCGCGACCTGCAAGGACCGCGAGATCATGCGCCACGATCCGCACCCGCTGATCGAGGGGGCGCTGATCGCCAGCTTCGCGATGAACGCGCATGCCGCCTATATCTATATCCGCGGTGAATACATCCGCGAGCGCGAGGCGCTTCAGGCGGCCATCGACGAGGCCTATGACGCGGGCTTGCTGGGCAAGAACGCGGCCAAGTCGGGCTGGGACTTCGACCTTTACCTGCATCACGGTGCCGGCGCCTATATCTGTGGCGAGGAAACCGCACTGCTGGAAAGCCTCGAGGGCAAGAAGGGCATGCCGCGGATGAAACCGCCGTTCCCGGCGGGGGCCGGCCTTTATGGCTGCCCGACCACGGTGAACAACGTGGAATCCATCGCGGTGGCGCCGACCATCCTGCGGCGCGGGCCGGAGTGGTTCAGCTCGTTCGGGCGACCCAACAACCACGGCACCAAGCTGATGGCGCTGACCGGTCATGTGAACACGCCCTGCGTTTTCGAAGAGGCGATGTCGATGCCGGTGCGCGAGATCATCGAGCGTCACGGCGGCGGCATTCGCGGCGGCTGGGACAACCTCAAGGCCATCATCCCCGGTGGCGCCTCCTGCCCGGTGCTGCCCAAGGACGCGCTGGAAGACGCGATCATGGATTTCGACTGGATGCGCGAGAACAAGAGCTCTTTCGGCACCGGCTGCATGATCGTGATGGATCAGAACACCGACGTGGTGAAGGCGGTCTGGCGGCTGTCGAAATTCTTCAAGCATGAAAGCTGCGGCCAGTGCACGCCCTGCCGCGAGGGCACCGGCTGGATGATGCGGGTGATGGACCGGCTCGTGACCGGCGATGCCGAGGTGGAAGAGATCGACATGCTGCTCTCGGTCACCAAGCAGGTCGAGGGCCACACCATCTGTGCGCTTGGCGATGCGGCGGCCTGGCCGATCCAGGGCCTGATCCGGCACTTCCGCGAAGAGATCGAGGATCGCATCAAGGCCAAGAAAACCGGGCGCATGGGCGCCATGGCGGCCGAGTGAGCGCAATGATGGGGGCTTCGGCAACATATCCCAAACTGGCAAGGGGCGCGGCATTGGCGGCGCTCTGCCTGCTGGCGCTTGGCGGGTGTACCGACAAGGACAAGCGGGTCCGGTTCGACGGAATCCATTTCAAGACCAAGGCAAAGGCGGTCGACCGCAAGGTTTCGGCGGCCGATTTCCAGGTGGAGGTCAAGAAAGCCACGCAATCGCTCGACGGGGCGCGCGGGGCCGGGGAATATGCCGGCATCCGCTATTGCATCGCCAATTTCGGCTCGTCGCGGATCGACTGGGCCATCGGGCCGGACACCGATCCCGCCGTGTTGCGGATCGAGGGCGATACGTTGACCTTCCGCGGGACTTGTCTGAAACCATGAGTACGCTGGCGGCATATCCCCGCCTGTCCGGGTGGCCGTTATTGCATAACAGCCGCCCTGCGGCCTGTGCTGTGACCTCCGCAAAGGAGGAATTTGCCATGCCGTATCTGTCTGCCGTTCTGTTCTCGGTCACCCTGTTGCTGGGCCTGCCCGCCGGGGCCGCCTCGGCCAAGCCGCCGCTGCGCGACGTGCCCGAGATTGCCGACGGTATTTTCACGATCGTTGTCGCCAACGAGATTCGCCGCAAATGCGACGATATCAGCGGGCGACTTCTCAAGGGGATTGCACAGATCCGCCGGCTCAAGGCCCGCGCGAACGATCTGGGGTACTCCGATGGCGAGATCCGCGCCTTGCTCGACTCCAAGGCCGAGAAGGCCCGGATGATCGACCGCGGACGGGCCTATATGGCCAAGGCCGGGCTCGACTATGACACACCGGGCGACCTGTGCCGGCTGGGCCGGCTGGAAATCAAGAACAACAGCGCAATCGGCGCGCTTTTGAGGGCGAAATAGACCATGTCTGACCTGCGCAAAGTCAACATCGACGGAACCGAGATCGAAGTGGACGGGGCCATGACCCTGATCCAGGCCTGCGAGGTCGCGGGGATCGAGGTGCCGCGGTTCTGTTATCACGAGCGTCTGTCGATCGCCGGCAACTGCCGGATGTGCCTGGTCGAGGTCGTCGGCGGCCCGCCCAAGCCCACTGCCTCCTGCGCCATGCAGGTCAAGGACCTGCGGCCCGGGCCGGAAGGCCAGGCGCCGGTGGTCAAGACCAACTCGCCCATGGTCAAGAAGGCCCGTGAGGGGGTGATGGAGTTCCTGCTCATCAACCACCCGCTGGATTGCCCGATCTGCGACCAGGGCGGCGAATGCGACCTGCAGGATCAGGCGATCGCCTATGGCGTCGATTTCTCGCGCTTTCGCGAGGCCAAGCGCGCCATGGATGACGTGAACCTCGGGCCGCTGGTCGAAACCAACATGACCCGCTGCATCTCCTGCACCCGCTGCGTGCGCTTCACCACCGAGGTGGCGGGGATCACCCAGATGGGCCAGACCGGGCGCGGCGAGGATGCCGAGATTACGTCCTATCTGGGCGAAACGCTGGACAGCAACCTGCAGGGCAACATCATCGACCTGTGCCCGGTGGGTGCGCTGACCTCGAAGCCCTATGCCTTTACCGCGCGCCCGTGGGAGCTGACCAAGACCGAGACCGTCGACGTGATGGACGCGCTGGGATCGAACATCCGCGTCGATACCAAGGGGCGCGAAGTGAAGCGCGTCCTGCCGCGGAACCATGACGGCGTGAACGAGGAATGGATTTCCGACAAGACCCGTTTCATCTGGGACGGGCTGCGGCGCCAACGGCTGGACAAGCCCTTTATCCGCGAGAACGGCAAGCTGCGCCCGGCCACCTGGCCCGAGGCGCTGGACAAGGCCGCCACCGCGATCAAGGGCGCCGAGAAACTGGCCGGCCTGGTCGGGGATCTGGCTCCGGTCGAGGCCGCCTACGCACTCAAGCAATTGATCGAGGGGCAGGGTGGCGTCGTGGAATGCCGCACCGACGGGGCCCGGCTGCCGGCCGGTAACCGCTCGGGCTATGTCGGCACCGCGGCGATCGAGGATATCGACGCATCCAGGGCGATCCTGCTGATCGGCACCAACCCGCGCGACGAGGCGCCGGTGCTCAACGCCCGCATCCGCAAGGCCTGGCTGAACGGCGCCGCGGTGGGGATGATCGGCGAAGCGGTCGATCTGACCTATGACTATACCCATGTGGGCACGGATCGCGCCGCGCTGGAGGCCGCTGCGGCCGATGCCCATGACATCTCCGACAAGAACCCGGTGATCGTGCTCGGGCAGGGCGCCATCCGCGAGGCCGACGGCGCCGCGGTGATCGCCAAGGCGATGCAGATGGCCGAAGCCACGGGGTCGAAACTTCTGGTGCTGCACACCGCCGCCGGTCGTGTCGGCGCGATGGACGTGGGCGCCACCGCCGAGGGCGGCATGGAGGCGGTCAGCGCTGCCGACGTGATCTACAACCTCGGCGCCGACGAGGTCGAGATCGGCGAGGGTGCCTTTGTGATCTACCAGGGCAGCCATGGCGACCGTGGCGCGCACCGGGCCGACGTGATCCTGCCCGGCGCCGCCTATACCGAGGAGCCGGGCCTGTTCGTCAATACCGAGGGGCGTCCGCAACTGGCGCTGCGGGCGGGCTTTGCCCCCGGCGAGGCCAAGGAGAACTGGGCCATCCTTCGGGCGCTGTCTGGTGAACTGGGCGCGACGCTGCCCTATGACTCGCTCGCGCAGCTGCGCCAGGCACTGGTCGCCGAGGTGCCGCACCTGGCCGGGATCGACACGGTCCCGGAAAACGACTGGCAGCCGCTGGATGCCGCGCCGCTGGGCAAGGCCGATTTCCGCAACGCGATCCGCGATTTCTACCTGACCAACCCGATTGCCCGGGCCTCGGCCGTGATGGCCGAACTCAGCGCCAACGCGGCGGCGCGCAAATCCGGGAAACTGGCGGCGGAATGAACCGGGCGGTGATCATATCGCCCCTGTTGCTGGCGGCCTGCGCGATGCAGCCCGGCGGTGCGGTGACGCGCTTTGCCCCGGAGTACCGGGGGGTCGAAACCCGTCTGCTGGACGGCGACTTGGTGCAGTTCACCGTCGAGATGACCGGCGCCCGCGACAACGCGGACGTGGATGCCTATGCGGAATGCGCTGCGGCGCAATACGCGCTGATCCGGGGCTACGGTTTTGCCCGGCATCTGCGCACAAATGTACAAGAAGAGGGTGGCGTGTGGTCGGCAGATGCTGTTTACACCATCTCGCCATCGCTGCCCCGCGGGCTGCGCAAACTCGACGCCGAAGTCGTGGTTGCGCATTGCGCGGAGAACGGAATACCCACGGTGTGAGGACCTATGGCTGATTTCTTTTCCAACACCTACCTGGGCATCGCCTTGGTCCTGATCGGACAGGTGCTGCTGGTCGTCGTGCCGCTCTTGGTGGCGCTGGCGTTTCTGATGTATGCCGACCGCAAGGTCTGGGCCGCCGTGCAGATGCGCCGCGGACCCAACGTTGTGGGTGTCTACGGTCTTCTTCAGAGTTTTGCCGACTTCCTGAAATACATGGTCAAGGAAGTGGTCTTTCCCGCCGGGGCCGACCGGACGGTGTTCCTGCTGGCGCCGATGATCAGCCTGGTGATGTCGCTGATCGCCTGGGCGGTGATCCCGTTCAACGACGGCTGGGTGGTTTCGAACATAAACGTGGCCATTTTGTACATTTTCGCCATCTCCTCGCTTGAGGTCTACGGCGTGATCATGGGCGGCTGGGCCTCGAACTCGAAGTATCCCTTCCTGGGCAGCCTGCGGTCGGCCGCGCAGATGATTTCCTACGAGGTGTCGATCGGCCTGATCATCATCGGGGTGATCATCTCGACCGGGTCGATGAACCTGACCGATATCGTGCATGCGCAGGATGGCAGGTACGGGCTGTTCAGCTGGTACTGGCTGCCGCATCTGCCGATGCTGTTCCTGTTCTTCATCTCGGCGCTGGCCGAGACCAACCGCCCGCCCTTTGACCTGCCCGAAGCGGAATCGGAACTGGTGGCCGGCTATCAGGTGGAATACAGTTCGACCCCCTTCCTGCTGTTCATGATCGGCGAGCTGACGGCGGTGGTGCTGATGTGCGCGCTGACCTCGCTGCTGTTCTTCGGCGGCTGGCTGTCGCCGATCCCGGGGCTGCCCGACGGCATCCTGTGGCTGATCGGCAAGATGCTGTTCGTCTTCTTTATCTTCGCCATGGTGAAGGCGATCACGCCGCGCTATCGCTATGACCAGCTGATGCGGCTGGGCTGGAAGGTGTTCCTGCCGTTCAGCCTGGTCTGGGTGGTCTTCGTTTCCTTCGCCGCAAGATTCGACTGGTTCTGGGGCAGCTTCGCCCGCTGGACCACGGGGGGCTGACCATGACTCAGATCGATTATACCCGTGCCGCCAAGTACTTCCTGCTCAACGACTTCTTCGTCGGCATGAAGCTGGGGCTGAAATACTTCTTCGCGCCCAAGGCGACGGTGAACTATCCGCATGAAAAGGGTCCGTTGAGCCCGCGGTTCCGTGGGGAGCACGCCCTGCGCCGCTATCCCAACGGGGAAGAGCGCTGCATCGCCTGCAAGCTGTGCGAGGCGGTCTGCCCGGCGCAGGCGATCACCATCGACGCCGAACCGCGTGAAGACGGCAGCCGCCGCACCACGCGATACGACATCGACATGACCAAGTGCATCTATTGCGGTTTCTGCCAGGAGGCCTGCCCGGTCGACGCCATCGTCGAGGGGCCGAACTTCGAATTTGCCACCGAGACCCGCGAAGAGCTGTTCTACGACAAGCAGAAGCTGCTGGATAACGGCGATCGCTGGGAGGCCGAGATCGCCCGCAACCTGGAACTGGATGCGCCGTACCGATGAACGACACGCCCAAGAATCCCTTTGAGGCCATGATGCAGCAGGCCCACGACATGGCCCGGGCCTTCAATCCGGCGCTGGAGAACTTCAGTCCGAAGGGGTTCGAGTCGTTGTGGCCGACCATGCCCAAGGACGTGATGGAGCTGGTCTTCGGAAACGCCTTCAACAAGGGCGGGCTGGATGCCAAGACGCGTCTGCTGCTGACGCTGGCCGGGCTGACGATGCAAGGGGCGCAGGCCGACACGGCGCTGCGTCAGACGGTGCGCCACGCCATCGCGGCGGGCGCGAAGAAACAGGAGATCGTGGAAACGATCGGTCAGATGTCGGTTTTCGCCGGCATTCCGGCCATGACCCGGGCGCTGGAACTGGCGCGTGAGGCCATGGGCGGAGAGAACGAGGATGACGAAGCATGAGCGTGTTTGCCTTTTATCTGTTCGCGATCAGCGCCGTCATCGGCGGGCTGTTCACCGTGATCAGCCGCCAGCCGGTGCACTCGGTGCTGTGGCTGATCCTGGCCTTCATCTCCTCGGCAGGGCTGTTCGTGCTGCTGGGGGCGGAATTCGTCGCCATGCTGCTGGTGATTGTCTATGTCGGCGCGGTGATGGTTCTGTTCCTGTTCGTGGTGATGATGCTCGACGTCGACTTCGCCGAGCTCAAGGCCGAGATGGCCCGCTACATGCCGCTGGCACTGCTGGTCGGGCTGATCATCCTGATGCAGTTCGTGATGGCCTTTGGCGCCTGGGAATCGAACGCAGCGGCCGAGGCGCTGCGGGCGCATCCGACGCCGGTGGACATGCACAACACCGAGGCCCTGGGCGCGATCATCTATGACCAGTATTTCATCCTGTTCCAGCTGGCCGGTCTGATCCTGCTGGTGGCGATGATCGGGGCGATCGTGCTGACACTGCGCCATCGCCAGGACATCAAGCGACAGGACATCCTGGCCCAGATCTACCGCGATCCGGCCGATGCGATGGAATTGCGCGACGTCAAGCCGGGGCAGGGGTTGTGACGCGATGGAGTTGATCGGCCTTGCCCACCTGGTCTTTTCGAAGCTGGGGATTTTCGGGCTTGCGCTGATATGGGGTGTGAAACTGGCGCTGAGCTGGACGGCTTATCGCTGGTGGAAGATCAAACGCACCGCGGTGGCGGTGCTCAAGGACTAGGCCGGGCGCCACGACCCGGCAGGCCCCGGACATCCGGGACCGGGTAACAAGGAACGAACGGGCGCGGGCCCAGAGGGACGACATGATCGGACTTGAACATTATTTGACCGTCGCGGCGACGCTGTTCGTCATCGGGATCTTCGGGCTGTTTCTGAACCGCAAGAACGTGATCATCCTGCTGATGAGCATCGAGCTGATGCTGCTTGCGGTGAACATCAACCTTGTGTCGTTCTCCAGCTTTCTGGGCGATCTGGTGGGGCAGGTCTTCACCCTCTTCGTTCTGACGGTCGCCGCCGCCGAGGCCGCCATCGGGTTGGCGATCCTGGTCTGCTTCTTCCGAAACCGCGGCACCATCGCGGTGGAAGATGTAAACGTGATGAAAGGCTAAGAGATCATGGAAACCATCATTCTCTTCGCTCCGCTCGTCGCAGCGATCATCGCCGGCTTTGGCTGGAAGATCATCGGCGAAACCGCCGCGATGTGGCTGACGACCGGCGCGCTGTTCTTGTCGTGCATCCTGAGCTGGATCGTGTTCCTCGGCTTTGACGGGGTGACCCAGCAGATCGAGATCCTGAAGTATATCGAAAGCGGCACGCTTTCCTCGGCCTGGTCGATCCGGCTGGACCGGCTGACCGCGATCATGCTGATCGTGGTGACCACGGTGTCGGCCTTCGTGCACCTCTACAGTTTCGGCTACATGGCGCATGACCCGGCCTTCAAGGAAGGCGAGAGCTACAAGCCGCGCTTCTTTGCCTATCTGTCGTTCTTCACCTTCACCATGCTGATGCTGGTGACCGCCAACAACCTGGTGCAGATGTTCTTCGGTTGGGAGGGCGTGGGCCTGGCCTCTTATCTCCTGATCGGGTTCTACTATCGCAAGCCGAGCGCAAGCGCGGCGGCGATGAAGGCCTTCGTGGTGAACCGGGTCGGCGACTTCGGCTTTATTCTCGGCATGCTGGCGCTGTTCTTCACCGTCGACAGCATCGCCTTTGACGACGTCTTTGCCTTTGCGCCGACGCTGGCGGAAACCAAGCTGACCTTCCTGTGGCAGGAATGGACCGCCTCGGAGGTGATCGCGGTTCTGCTCTTTGTCGGGGCGATGGGGAAATCGGCGCAGCTTCTGCTGCACACCTGGCTGCCGGACGCGATGGAGGGCCCGACGCCTGTGTCGGCGCTGATCCACGCCGCGACCATGGTGACGGCGGGCGTGTTCCTGGTCTGCCGGATGTCCCCGGTGATGGAGTTCGCGCCCCATGCGACCACCTTCATTACCGTGCTGGGGGCGACCACCGCGTTCTTTGCGGCGACCGTCGGCCTGGTGCAGACCGATATCAAGCGGGTCATCGCCTATTCGACTTGTTCGCAGCTCGGCTACATGTTCGTGGCCGCTGGCGTGGGCATGTATTCGGCGGCGATGTTCCACCTGCTGACGCACGCTTTCTTCAAGGCGCTGTTGTTCCTCGGGGCCGGCTCCGTCATCCACGCGATGCACCACGAGCAGGACATGATGAAGTACGGCGGGCTGCGCAAGAAGATCCCCTTTACCTATTGGTCGATGATTGTCGGTACGCTGGCGATCACCGGGGTGGGCATTCCGCTGACCCAGATCGGTTTTGCCGGGTTCCTCTCCAAGGATGCCATCATCGAGAGCGCCTATGCCGGAGGGTCCGGTTACGGGTTCTGGCTGTTGGTGATCGCGGCGGCCTTTACCAGCTTCTACTCTTGGCGGCTGATCTTCCTGACCTTCTTTGGCGAGGCGCGGGGCGACAAGCACACGCATGATCACGCCCATGAGAGCCCGGTGGTCATGTTGATCCCGTTGGGCGTTCTCAGCCTGGGCGCGGTTTTCGCGGGCATGCTCTGGTACGGCAACTTCTTTGGCCATGCCGACCAGGTCGGCAAGTTCTATGGCATCCCGATGACTGAGGCGCATGCCGAGGCGACGGGCGAGGACGCCGGCCACGGTGAAGAGGCGACCCACGGCGAAGGCGCCGGTCACGCCGCCGCGGCGGGGGCGCATCACGCTGCCTTTGCCGGGGAACCGGGGCAGGGCGCGCTTTACATCTCGCCGGACAACCATGTGCTGGACGAGGCGCATGCGGCGCCCAAGTGGGTCAAGGTTTCGCCCTTCATCGCCATGGTGCTGGGGCTGCTGGTCGCGATCTGGTTCTATATCGTGAACCCGTCGCTGCCCGCTCGCCTGGCCGAGAACCAGCGTCCGTTGTACCTGTTCCTTAAGAACAAGTGGTATTTCGACGAGATCTATGACGCTATCCTGGTCAAGCCGATGGTGATGCTGGGCCGCCTTCTGTGGAAGCGCGGTGACGGCAGCACCATCGACGGCATCATCAACGGTGTCGCCATGGGGATCATCCCGTTCTTTACCCGGCTGGCCGGTCGCGCGCAGTCGGGCTTTATCTTCACCTATGCCTTCTGGATGGTGCTGGGGATCGCCGCCCTAGTCACCTGGATGTCGATCGGCGGAGGAGCGCACTGATGGACAACCTTCTTTCGATTGTCACCTTCATCCCGGCGCTGGCCGCGTTGATTCTGGCCCTGTTCCTGCGGGGCGACGACGCCGCAGCGCAGCGCAACGCGAAATGGGTGGCGATGTTTGCCACCTCGGTCACCTTCCTGGTGTCCATCGCCATCTATACCGGCTTCGATCCCGCAAACACCGGCTTCCAGATGGTGGAAGAGGGTGAATGGCTGCTGGGCCTGAAATACAAGATGGGCGTGGACGGCATCAGCGTGCTCTTCGTGCTGCTGACCACCTTCATCATGCCGCTGACCATCATGGCGAGCTGGAAGGTCACCACCCGCGTCAAGGAATACATGATCGCCTTCCTGTTGCTGGAAACGCTGATGCTGGGCGTGTTCATGGCGCTGGACCTGATCCTGTTCTACCTGTTCTTCGAGGCCGGGCTGATCCCGATGTTCCTGATCATCGGCATCTGGGGCGGCAAGAACCGTATCTATGCCAGCTTCAAGTTCTTCCTCTTCACCTTCCTCGGGTCGGTCTTGATGCTGGTCGCGATGGTGGCGATGTTCGCTGACGCGGGCACCACCGACATCGAGATGTTGATGGCGCATGAGTTTGCCTCGGAAAGCTTCTCGGTGCTGGGCATTCACGTGCTGGGCGGGATGCAGACCCTGCTGTTCCTGGCCTTCTTCGCCAGCTTCGCGGTCAAGATGCCGATGTGGCCGGTGCACACCTGGTTGCCCGACGCGCACGTTCAGGCGCCGACCGCCGGCTCGGTTGTGCTGGCCGCGATCATGCTGAAGATGGGCGGCTACGGCTTCCTGCGCTTTTCGCTGCCGATGTTCCCGGTGGGTTCTGACGTGATGGCACCGCTGGTGCTGTGGATGAGCGCGATCGCTATTGTCTACACCTCTCTGGTGGCGCTGGTGCAGGAAGACATGAAGAAGCTGATCGCCTATTCCTCGGTGGCGCACATGGGCTTTGTCACCATGGGCATCTTTGCCGCCAACCAGCAGGGTCTCGACGGCGCCATCTTCCAGATGATGAGCCACGGGTTCATTTCCGCCGCGCTCTTCCTCTGCGTCGGCGTGATCTATGACCGGATGCACACCCGCGACATCGACGCCTATGGCGGGCTGGTGAATCGGATGCCGGCCTATGCGCTGGTGTTCATGTTCTTCACCATGGGCAACGTCGGGCTGCCGGGCACCTCCGGGTTTGTCGGCGAATTCCTGACCATGATGGGGGCCTTCCAGGTCAACACCTGGGTCACGGCGGTGGCGGCGACGGGGGTGATCCTCTCGGCGAGCTATGCGCTGTGGCTTTATCGCCGGGTGGTGTTCGGTGACCTGATCAAGGAAAGCCTGAAGACCATCCAGGACATGTCCGCGCGCGAGAAATGGATCTTTGCCCCGCTGGTGGCGATGACCCTGCTGCTGGGGGTCTACCCGGCGCTGGTCACCGATATCATCGGACCTTCGACCACCGCGCTGGTCGAGAAATTTGACACTGCGCTGGCAGCGGCCGAGGCCGTCAGCCAGCACGCCTCGAACTAAGGGAGCCGGACAGATGATCCAGGCCGATCTCACCGCTATCCTGCCGGAAATCGTTCTGGCGGTTTACGCCATGCTGGCGCTGATCGCAGCGGTCTACACTTCGAAAGACCGGCTCGCGCCGACGTTGGTCTGGACCACGGGGGGGCTGATGGTGCTCCTCGGGGTGTGGATCATGACCGGGCCGGGCGGCACCCATGCGGCCTTTGGCGGCATGATTATGGACGACGGGTTCGCCCGTTTTGCCAAGGTGGCGATCCTTTTCTCGGCCGCCGCCGTCCTGGTGATGAGCCAGGAGTACATGTCCCGTCGTGATCTGCTGCGGTTCGAGTTTCCGCTGCTGGTGACGCTGGGCGTCGTGGGCATGATGGTCATGGTCAGCGCCGGCGACCTGATGACACTTTACATGGGGCTGGAGCTGCAATCGCTGGCGCTTTACGTCGTTGCCGCTCTGCGCCGTGACAGCGTGAAGTCGACCGAGGCCGGCCTGAAATACTTTGTCCTCGGGGCGCTGAGCTCGGGGCTGCTGCTCTACGGCGCATCGCTGGTCTATGGCTACGCAGGCACGACGTTGTTCTCGGGTATCATCCAGACCGCGCAGCATGGCTCGGTTTCGGTGGGCCTGCTGTTCGGGCTGGTGTTCCTGATCTCGGGCATGGCGTTCAAGGTTTCGGCGGTGCCGTTCCACATGTGGACGCCGGACGTCTACGAAGGGTCGCCCACCCCGGTGACGGCGTTCTTTGCCACCGCGCCGAAAATGGCGGCGATGGGGCTGCTGGCGCGGGTGATGTTCGATGCCTTTGGCCATGCGGTTCCGGACTGGAGCCAGGTGATCGCGGTGCTGTCGCTTCTGTCGATGTATCTTGGTTCGGTGGCGGCGATCGGCCAGCGGGACATCAAGCGGCTGATGGCCTATTCCTCGATCACCCACATGGGCTTTGCGCTGATGGGGCTGGCCTCGGGGACCGTATTCGGCGTGCAGTCGATGCTGGTCTACATGGCGATCTACATCACCATGAACCTGGGCACCTTCGCCTTTATCCTGATGATGGAAAAGGACGGCAAGCCGATCACTGACATCGGCGCGTTGAACATGTATGCCAAGCGCGAGCCGGGCAAGGCGCTGGCGATGCTGATCCTTATGTTCTCGATGGCCGGCGTGCCGCCGATGCTGGGCTTCTTCGGGAAGCTCTACGTGCTGCGCGCGGCCTATGAAGGCGGGCTGACTTGGCTGGCGATTGCCGGGGTGATCGCCTCGGTCATCGCGGCCTTCTATTATCTGCGTATCGTCTACTACATGTACTTCGGCGAAGAGGGCGAAGAGATGGACGCGCACAGCTCGCCCATGCTCTGGGTGGTCCTGACCGGGTCCGCGGCGGTCATGCTGCTGGGGATCGTCAACATGTTCGGCGTCGAAGGGGCGGCTGCGGCTGCTGCGGCAACGCTTGTCAACTGATCCCCTCGAAGGGATGCGCGGCCGCCGGAACGTTCTGGCGGCCGTATCCGTTTTGGCGGGCCGGAAATGACGGGCTGGCCGGAGGGATACCGGCGGCGGCTGCTGGACGAGGTGGACAGCACGCTGAACGAGGCGGCCCGCATCGCGCCGACGCTGGCCGGACCGGAGTGGATCCTCGCCCGGCACCAGACCGCCGCGCGCGGTCGACGCGGGCGCGACTGGGTCAGCCCGGAAGGGAACTTCGCCGCAACCTTGGTGTTGCGCCTGCAGGACGGGGCGCAACAGGCGGCGCTGCGCAGTTTCGTCGCCGCGCTGGCGCTGTTCGATGCCTGCGTTGCGGTCACCGGACGACCGGAGAGCTTTTCCCTGAAATGGCCCAACGATGTCCTGCTGAACGGCGGCAAGCTGGCAGGTATCCTGCTGGAGAGCGCCGGGCAGGGCGGGGCGGGGCCGTTGCCGCTGTTCATCGGGATCGGTGTCAACCTCGCCGAGGCGCCGCCGGCCGACCTGGTCGAGGCCCGGGCGTTGCGCCCGGTGTCGCTGGCGGGGGAAACCGGGGTGCAGGTCGCACCGGAGGAGTTCCTCACTGAACTGGCCGCCGCTTTTGCCCGGTATGAGGCCAAGTTCGCGACGCTGGGGTTCGCGCCGATCCGCGAGGCATGGCTGGCCCGCGCGGCCCGTCTGGGGCAACCGGTGACGGCCCGGACCGGCACCTCCGAGACCCAGGGCACCTTCGAGACGGTAGACGCCGAGGGTCAGCTTGTTCTAATGACCCCGTCAGGACGTGTGCGCATTCCGGCGGCGGACGTCTTTTTCTGATACGCGAGGGAGGAGACACATGCTTCTGGCCATCGACTGCGGCAACACCAATACCGTGTTCTCGATCTGGGACGGTGAGACGTTTCTGTGCACGCTGCGCACCTCGACCCACCACGCGCGTACGGCGGATGCCTACTTCACCTGGTATTCCACGCTGGTAAAGCATTACGGGATCAAGGCGGATATCACCGATGTCATCATCTCGTCGACTGTTCCACGGGTGGTCTTCAACCTGCGCGTCTTTGCCGACCGTTTCTTTGGCTGCCGTCCGCTGGTCGTCGGCAGGCCAGAGTGCCTGTTGCCGCAGCCGCCCCGGGTCGATGCCGGAACCCAGGTGGGGCCGGACCGGCTGGTCAATACCGCCGGCGCCTTCGACCGACATGGCGGCAACCTGATCGTCGTGGATTTCGGAACCGCCACCACATTCGACGTGGTCGGCCATGACGGCGGCTATGAGGGGGGCGTGATCGCGCCGGGGGTGAACCTGAGCCTCGAGGCGCTGCACATGGCCGCGGCGGCGCTTCCGCACGTGGATATCGCCAAGCCCCAGCACGTGGTGGGCACCAACACGGTGGCCTGCATGCAGTCCGGGGTGTTCTGGGGCTACGTCGGACTGGTGCGCGAAATCTGCGCGCAGATCAAGGCCGAGCGGGACCAGGCCATGAACGTTATCGCAACCGGCGGGCTGGCGCCGTTGTTCCAGCAGACCGAGGCGCTGTTTGACGCCTACGAAGAGGATTTGACGATGCACGGGTTGACCGTGATCCATCGCTACAACAAGGAAAATGCTACGTAATGAGTGGTAAAGAACGATTGATCTACCTGCCCCTGGGCGGGGCCGGCGAAATCGGCATGAACGCCTATGTCTATGGCTACGGTGCACCGGGCAAGGAACGCCTGATCTTGGTGGATCTGGGCGTGACCTTTCCGGACATGGACGGCTCTCCCGGGGTCGACCTGATCCTGCCCGACATCTCCTGGCTGAAGGAGCGGGCCGACCGGCTCGAGGGGATTTTCATCACCCACGCGCATGAGGACCATGTCGGCGCCGTCGGCCATTACTACCGCGACCTGGGGGCGCCGATCTATGCGCGGGCTTTCACCGCCAATATCGCGCGCGGCAAGATGGACGAGTTCGGCCATCCGGAAGAGGCCATCCGCACGGTGTCGGCCTGGCCCGAACAGGTGCAGGCGGGCCCCTTCAAGGTGGGGTTCCTGCCGGTGTCGCACTCCATCCCCGAAAGCGCCGGGCTTGTGATCGACAGCCCCGAGGGCCGGGTGATCCACAGCGGTGATTTCAAGCTGGATCCCGATCCGGTGGTGGGCGAGCCCTTTGATCCCGAGCTTTGGGCCGAGGTGTCCAGGCCGGGGGTGCGGGCGCTGATCTGTGATTCCACCAATGTCTTTTCGTTGGAACCGGGGCGGTCGGAGTCCGAGGTTGGCCCGGCGATCGAAGAGCTGGTGTCGAAGGCTGCGGGAATGGTGGTGGCGACCACGTTTGCCTCGAACGTTGCGCGGGTCAAGACGCTGGCCGAGGCGGGCGAGCGTGCCGGACGGTCGGTGGTTCTGCTTGGGCGCGCCATGCGGCGGATGGTCGAGGCGGCGGTCGAGACCGGCGTTCTGAAAGGCTTTCCCAAGGTCGTCAGCCCGGAAGAAGCCAAGGACATGCCGCGCCAGAACCTGCTGTTGCTGGTGACCGGCAGCCAGGGTGAGCGGCGTGCGGCCAGTGCGCAGCTTGCGCGCGGCAAGTACCGGGGGCTTGAACTGGCCGAGGGCGACCTGTTCCTGTTTTCGTCCAAGACCATTCCGGGCAATGAACGGGGCGTCATCCGCATCATCAACCAGCTCAGCGAGAAGGGCGTGGACGTGGTCGACGACAGCTCGGGGCTGTATCACGTTTCGGGGCACCCGAACCGCCCCGACCTTGAGCGTCTGCACCAGATCGTGAAACCGCAGATGTTGATCCCGATGCACGGCGAACACCGCCACCTGCGTGCCCATGCCCGCGTGGGCGAGGCGCAGGGCATTGCCTCGGTGGTCGCGGTCAACGGCATGATGTTGGACCTGTCAGGGAACGCCCCCAAGGTGGCGGGGCATGTCGAGACCGGGCGCACCTATCTGGACGGCTCGGTCAAGATCGGCGCGCTGGACGGGATCGTGCGCGACCGTATCCGCATGGCGCTGAACGGGCACCTGGTGGTTTCCGTGGTGATGGACGAACAGGACGAACCCATCGACGGGGCCTGGGTGGATGCCATGGGGCTGACCCCGACCGGCACCTCGCACGCGCCGCTGGTGGACGTGCTGGAGGAAGACCTGCGGCAGTTCCTTGGGCGGGCCGGGCGCAAGACGCTGACGGACGACGACAAGCTCGAAGAGGGGCTGCGCCGCGTGGCGCGTCAGAGCGCGCTGTCCGAGATTGGCAAGAAACCCGAGGTCACGGTGGTGGTCAGCCGGTTGGGCTGACCGTCACGCCCAAATCGGACACGAAAAAACGCGCCCGGGGTTTGACCCTCGGGCGCGTTTTCATTTGTTCTTTGCCGGATCGGCGCTCAGACGGCGCGACGTTCCTCGAAGCTCAGCGCGATGAAGCTGGGCATGTGATCACCCATGCCGACCACGCTGCCCCCCTTCTTGTCGCTTCGGCCGTTTCGATCCCCTCGGTCGCTTCGGCTGCGCGAGGAGCCGGATTTGCGCGACGACTTGGGGGCGCTGCGTTCGGTGTCCTGCGCCGGGGCGGCTTGCGGCGTGGCCTCGGGGCTGGCTTGCGGTGCGGACTGGGGCGCCTCAACCGGGGCCTCTGCCGCGCTCTCCTTGGGGACCGCCGATTTGGTGGGCCGGGGCGCGCGATCTTCTTTCGGTTCCGGGCGTGCGGCTTTCAGCGGGTTGTCCAGACGCGGGATTTCCTTTTCCACCAGCCGTTCGATCGCATCCAGTGCCTTTTCGTCGCGCGGCACGCAGATCATCATCGCCTTGCCGTCACGCCCGGCGCGGCCGGTCCGGCCGATGCGGTGCACATAATCCTCGGCATGGCCGGGGACATCGAAGTTGAACACGTGGCTGACGCTGGGCACGTCCAGCCCGCGCGCGGCCACGTCCGAGGCGATCAGAAACCGCAGCGATCCGTCGCGGAACCCGTCAAGGGTGCGCGTGCGCTGGCTCTGGTCCAGGTCGCCATGGATCGGGGCCGCGTCATAGCCGTATTTCTTGAGCGACTTCGCAACGGTGTCCACGTCCGTCTTGCGGTTGCAGAAGATGATCGCGTTGGTGCATTTGTCGCCTTCACCGTCGATCATCGCGCGCAGCAGCTTGCGCTTTTCGCTGG
The DNA here is from genome assembly GCF_040365005.1 of Aquicoccus sp. SU-CL01552. Classification (NCBI taxonomy): domain Bacteria; kingdom Pseudomonadati; phylum Pseudomonadota; class Alphaproteobacteria; order Rhodobacterales; family Paracoccaceae; genus Aquicoccus; species Aquicoccus sp. SU-CL01552. The sequence continues at coordinate 236,964 of NZ_BAABWV010000005.1, forward strand.
CTTCGCGGTCCTTGCGCGATGCCTTGAACATGACCACGCCCTGTTCGATGTTCTCGGCGGTGGTGGCCTGGCGGGCAATCTCGATCCGCTCGGGGTTCGACAGGAAAGTGTTGGTGATCCGTTCGATCTCGGGCGCCATGGTGGCCGAGAAGAACAGCGTCTGACGGGTAAAGGGCGTGAGCGAGAAAATGCGCTCGATGTCGGGGATGAACCCCATGTCGAGCATGCGGTCGGCCTCGTCCACCACCATGATCTGCACGCCGGTCAGCAGCAGTTTGCCACGTTCGAAATGGTCGAGCAGCCGGCCAGGGGTGGCGATCAGTACGTCGACGCCCTTGTCGATCAGTTGATCCTGCTCCTTGAAGCTGACGCCACCGATCAGCAGCGCCTTGGTCAGCTTGACGTGTTTGGAGTAGGTGTCGAAGTTCTCGGCCACCTGCGCGGCGAGTTCCCGGGTGGGGCAGAGCACCAGGCTGCGTGGCATGCGGGCCCGGGCCCGTCCGCGCGCCAGCAGGGTGATCATCGGCAGGGTGAAACTGGCGGTCTTGCCGGTGCCGGTCTGGGCGATGCCCAAGACGTCGCGCCCCTGGAGCGCGGGCGGGATCGCCCCCGCCTGGATCGGTGTGGGCGATTCATAGCCGGCCTCTTCGATGGCCTTGAGAACCTTCGGGTTGAGATTCAGTTCAGAAAATTTTGTCATGTGTTTCCGCATTTCGCGGACGTCGACATGGCCCGCGCGTCTGGTGTGGGCCGGACCCGGATGGTCCCGCGTCTTGCGCATGATAGCCCTTGACGCCGCATAGCAAAATCTCGGCGGGCGGTCAAACGGAGTCACCCGATACGGGAAAACGGCGCATGTTTTCGGAAAATCGGAAACAATTCCCCGAAGATTCTATGATTATCCCAAGTGAACGATCTTGGTCTGATCGCGGGGGGACCCTGCGCCGGGGCAAATTTTGAAGTATTCGAAAATTTGCATTTCTTGACAGAGATGCTTGCGCTAAGCTCCTGCGGAAGCGGCTTCCGAGAGGAAGGGGCTGCAACTGCGCCGATCAGGACGTGGCCACGCGGCGCTTGGGGGGATCACATGGCGACGATTGATGGAACGACAGGGACGGATGTCCTGATCGGAACGCCGGGGGATGATCTGTTCCGGACCGAGGGCACGGATGTGACGGGGGAGGCTGACATTCTCAGCGGCCTCGATGGTGCCGATACATATGCCGCCTCGGGCGGGACCTACCGGTCCTACGTGATCGACGATCGGGGGACCGACGGCGCCCGGGATGCGATCGTCGGGGCAGGGGCAATGTATCATTCGGCGAGCCTGGGGTTCCAGCAATGGGCCACTGCCGCGCAGGTCGGCGACGACCTGGTCATCCACCTGCCACACCGCCCCTATCGGTTTCACAAGCCGGCGCTGCCGTCCTACGACTTCACGATCGTCGATCACTATGCCGGCACCGGGGTCGAAACGCTTGAGGCTGGGGACGTGGTGTTCCGCCTGGCCACCGGTGACATCGGGTCCGCGCGGGCCGATATCATGGCGGGCGGGGTCGCCGGGGATGTTCTGCGGGCCCGGGGCGGTGACGATTTCGTCTTTGGCAATGGCGGTGATGACCAACTGCGGACGAATGCCGGCGACGACGTGGCCTTTGGCGGGGGCGGCGTGGATTGGATGTCGCTCGGCAGCGGGGATGACATCGGCTATGGCGGTCGTCGAGGCGACACGCTCTTTGGGCGGGCCGGCAACGACTGGATCTACGGCGAGGCGGGCAAGGACGTGCTGCAAGGCGGCAGCGGCAACGATTTTCTGACCGGCGGGCAGGGCAAGGACCGGCTTGGCGGCGGCAGGGGCGACGACAGGTTGGACGGCGGGACCGGAGATGACGTGTTGCGCGGCCGGGCCGGGGCGGACACATATGTGATCACGGTCGATGGCACGGCGGGGGATGCAGGCCACGACCGGATCATCGAGGGCGGCACGGCGGGGAGTTGGCTGGCCCATGACGTGATTGACCTGAGGGGGCTCTACGGCCCGTCGGGACTGCCGGTCAGCGACACCTTCGCCGCCCTGCGCTTTACCCGGAGCGGGGATGACATGGTGATGGAGGTGGGGACGGGCGCGCATCTCACCGTCGTCGGAATGCTCGATGCGGGTCGGCATGATTTGGCCTTCGTCGAGGAACTTTCGATCAACGGGGCCTACTGGGCGCCGATGACCTTCATGTTTCTCGACGGGGCGGTCACCGATATCGGGGATGACCGGTCCATCTTCCTGACCTACGGCGCCAAGATGAACGAGATCCTGTTCGGCGGGGCCGGCGACGACCAGATTTTCGGCGGAACCGGCACGAACTTCATCTGGACCGGCGGCGGTCGCGACGTCCTGATTTACAAGGTGGGCGACGGCGAAAGCCTTGAGGGCCTTGGCGGGGCGGTGTCGCGCGACATCGTGGAGGATTTCGACGTCACCCGGGACAGGCTGGATTTCACCGAGGTTGCCAAGGACATCGGCGCAGGTTTTGCCGATCTGGTGATCGGCTCGGATACGGAGGGCGATGCCACGATCTATCTCGACACCGGGAACTGGGAGGTCGCCGACATCTCCATCGAATTGCGCGGTGTGGCGGCGGGCGAGGTGACTGCGGATCTGTTCCTGTTCTGAGACGGGGCGTTCAGCAGAAATCGGGGAAGTGTTTCTTCCGCTTGGCATCGAGGTGCAACGCGCAGCGGTGCAGCAGGCCCTCGGCCTTCAGCGCGCCGCGCAGGGCGGGGGTGTCGGCGCACATCTCGTCGTAAAAGCTGCGCAGCCCGGCCTCGCCCTCGGCTGTCTCGATCTCGCTCAGGACCTCGTGCAGGGTCAGCCCGCCCTTGTCGCGCGGCCGGGCCGGGGCAAGCTCGGCGCGGTATGACCCATGCGCCAGCCGATAGCGATAGGTGGAGATCCAGTCCTCCCAGCTCTTGGCGTGGCAATGCAGCAGCAGGGTTTCGGGCATTTCCCGTTCGCCGGGGTTCATCTGGTCGACCTGAAAGACATTGTGGATCTTGACCACCAATGGATCCTGCCCGGTGCGCACGAACAGCTTTCCGGCCAGATGGCTGAGAAAGCCCCCCTTCACATGGGCGCCGAAGCGGGGGTAGAGGCGCGCGACGGTGGCGGCGCGGGTGGGACCGGGGGGGATGAACCCCTTGAACAGGGTGCCGTCGCCGGCCAGGGCCTCGACCGGGCGGATACGGGCGCAGATCACCTCGGCCGGCAGGTCGGCAAGACGCTCAGCCATGGGCCTGTCGGGCCAGAGGAATTCATCGACATCGATATGGATCAGCCAGTCCACCTCGTCGCCCTTGCGGTGATAGGTGTCGGTGGCGTTGGCGGTCTGCCGGGCTTGGTGTTTGGCGGGGCGCTTGATGCCCAGTCGGCGCCAATGGGCGTCATCGCAGGTAAAGACGCGGATCTTCGGATGCGCCTTGAGCGCGGCCTGTGCCTCGGGGTTGGGGGCATCGAGAAACAGGAACACCCGATGCGCACCGAGGTCGAGATGATGCGCGGCGAACCCGAGGATGTCGCGCGCCGGGGCCTTGATGGTGGCGACAAGTCCCCAGGTTGTCATGCGTCGCGCTCCCCCTTCGGAATATCCCCGAACCAGCGCGCGACCTTTTCGTCGAGGTCGAGGCGCGCCGTGAGCAGCATATCATGCGCCGCCAGCCGGTCCAGCAGGCGTGGCGAGGCGGCGTTCAACTCGTCGTAAAAACGCCGCAGGCCGATCTCTCCCTCGGTCTCGATGACAAGGTCGAGAACATCCCGCAACCGCATACGGTCGCGCAGCTTTTCCCGATAGGATCCCTTGTCCATCCGGAACGCCAGATGGCGTCTGAACTTTTCCCAACCGGGGGCGTGGGCATGGCCGACGTGGACCCCTTCCAGCATCTCGCAGTTGGAGAGAAGCGTTCCTTTGTGCAGGACGCCGTGAATGCCCAGCCGAATGCCGGGCAGCCGGGTGCGGGTGATGTTCTTGCCGCCGGTATAGCCGAGGAACCCCTCGGGCACATAGGCGCCGAACTCGGGATAGATGTCGGTCAGTTCCCGCTTGGTCAGGCAGCGTTCCCGGCGGGTCAGCTTGAAATGCGCCGGCCCTGACCAGGGATCGGGTTGCGCCAGCAACTCGGCCGGGCGGGCGCGGGCATAGGCGGCGTCGGCGGAGACCCCGGCCAGGAGCTCGGCCATGGGGCGCGGGGCAAGAAGGAATTCGTCGACGTCGATATGGGCCAGCCAATGCAGGTCGGATTGGCGATAGCACCGCGACGCGTTGTAGACCTGCCGCAATTGGTGGGTGCGGCGCGCCCGTTCGGGGCGGCCCTGCCAATAGGCGTCATCGCATTCGGTCAGGCGCACCGCCGGGAAGGGCGCGAAAAACGCCATCACCGCCGGATCGGGCTGGTCGAGAAAGACATGGATCTCGGCCGCCCCCAGATCGAGGTGGTAGGCGGCGAAACGGGCGATGTCGCGCAGCGGCGCCTTGATGGTCGAGACGGTGCCCCAGCGGAGTTTTCCCGGGTCGCGCTCCACCCGGTCCGGCGGGACCGGCAGATGCAGGCGGGGCGCTGCGGGGGCCGGCACCGGCTACACCATCATTTCCTTGGTGGCGCTGAGCGTCAGGTCGGGGTGGTCGCGTTCGATCCGGTCGATGTCCCATTGCAGCCGGGTCAGATAGACGATGTCGCCGTCGTGGTCATGCGCGATATGCTGCTTGTTGGCATTCACGAACTTGTCGATGGCCTGCTTGTCGCCGCTGACCCAGCGGGCCGAGGTGAACTGGCTGGGTTCGAACCGTACCGGCAGGCCGTATTCCATCTCGATCCGGCTGGCCAGAACCTCGAACTGCAGCGCGCCCACGACACCGACGATGAAGCCCGAGCCGATCGAAGGTTTGAACACCTTGGCGGCGCCCTCCTCGGCGAATTGCATCAGCGCCTTTTCCAGGTGCTTGGCCTTCATCGGGTCGCCCGCGCGCACGGTCTGCAGCAGTTCCGGGGCGAAGGAGGGGATGCCGGTCACGCGGATCTGTTCTCCCTCGGTCAGGGTGTCGCCGATGCGCAACTGGCCGTGGTTGGGAATGCCGATGATGTCGCCGGCCCAGGCCTCTTCCGCCAGTTCCCGGTCGGAGGCGAGGAACAGCACCGGGTTGGAGACCGCCATCGGCTTTTTCGACCGTACGTGCAAAAGCTTCATGCCGCGTTTGAAATGCCCCGAGGCGAGGCGGACAAAGGCGACCCGGTCGCGGTGCTTGGGGTCCATGTTCGCCTGCACCTTGAAGACAAAGCCGGCGACCTTGGTTTCCTCTGGAAGGATCTCGCGCGGGCTGGCCTTTTGCGGTTGCGGCTCCGGGCCATAGGTGCCGATGCCGTCCATCAGTTCCTTGACCCCGAAGGAGTTGATCGCCGAGCCGAACCAGATCGGCGTCATGTGCCCCTCTAGCACTGACTGCGGGTCGAGCGCGGGCAGCAGTTCGCGCGCCATCTCGATCTCTTCCTTGAGTTGATCCAACAGGTGCGCAGGCACGTGTTCGGCCAGTTTCGGATCGTCGAGCCCGTTTATCTCGATGCTTTCCGCCACCTTGTTGCGGTCCGCGCGGTCCATCAGTTCCAGCCGGTCGCGCAGCAGGTCGTAACAGCCCATGAAATCGCGCCCGACGCCGATCGGCCAGCTTGCCGGGGTCACGTCGATGGCCAGATTTTCCTGGATCTCGTCGATGATGTCGAAGGTGTCGCGGCTCTCGCGGTCCATCTTGTTGCAGAAGGTCAGGATCGGCAGGTCACGCAACCGGCAGACCTCAAACAGTTTCTGCGTCTGGCTTTCCACCCCCTTGGCGCCGTCGATCACCATCACCGCGGCGTCGACAGCCGTCAGCGTGCGATAGGTGTCCTCGGAAAAGTCCGAGTGGCCGGGCGTGTCCACGAGGTTGAAGCGGAAGGTCTTGAAATCGAACGACATCGCCGAGGCCGAGACCGAAATCCCGCGGTCCTTTTCCATCTGCATGAAGTCCGACCGCGTGCGCCGCGCCTCGCCCTTGGCGCGGACCTGGCCGGCCATCTGGATGGCGCCGCCGTAGAGCAGAAACTTCTCCGTCAGGGTCGTCTTGCCCGCATCCGGGTGCGAGATGATCGCAAAGGTGCGGCGCCGCGCGATCTCGGGCGGCAGGGCGGGGCGGTTTGAGGCGGAGTCCAGCATGAGCGCGCGTATAGGTAAGGATTGCGGGGGAGGCAAGAAAATCAAAGCAAACAGACGCGGTTGCTCTGGTTTGACCGGGGGGTGGCAGTTCTGGCTTGGTCGAATCGGCTGAGCATGAGAGGATGTGAACATATAGTGAACAACTGGAGGGTGTCATGGAACTGAAAGCGATTGCCGAGGAACTGGTCGCCGGCTGCCGCGAGGGGCGGGCGCGGGAGAACCTGGAACGGCTCTATGCGCCCGGTGCGGTCTCGGTCGAGGCGGCGGACATGGGCAACGGGCGCGAGGTCGCGGGATTGGACGCGATTCGCGGCAAGCACGACTGGTGGGAGGGCGCCATGGAGGTGCTGGACGCCGAGGTGATCGGGCCGATGATGCATGGCGACGACCGCTTCGCGGTCATCTTCCGCATGAAGGCCAAGGAGAAGGCCAGCGGCGAGATTTCGGACATGCAGGAGGTGGCGGTCTACTCGGTCGCCGACGGCAAGATCGTGCGCGAGGAGTTCTATTACTGAACCGGACGGCTCAGTGAAGCGAGGCGCGGCGCAGCAGCGCGATCGCGTCCGGGCGGTCGAGCAGTGCCTTTTGCACGTCGAACCCCCGGGCGCCGTGCCGGTCATGGCCGGGCAGCACGCTACCGATCCTGTCCAGCAGGTCGTCGGGCAGGGCCGGGCGGGTGCGCGGATCGACCAACATTGATTCGGCGGCGATCCCCTCGGCGTAGATGATGTGGTGGCGGTCGAACAGGATCTGGAAATAATCCACGTACCCACCTTGCAGCACGAAGATGGACTCTCCGTTGACCAGGTGGCGCGCCTTGACCAGCAGGTCGGGCCGGCCGGCCCCGATCATGTCACTGCGCTGATAGACGAACAGGCGATGCTCGGGGCTGACCACCAGGTCGCCTTCGTTGCTGAGGGTGCCTGCGGTGATGACGATGGGGGCAAAGGCCCCGGCGGCGCGCACGGTGCTGTGTCCGATCCAGCGGATCTCCTGCGCGCCATCGTCGCGGGTCAGCACCCGGTCGCCGACCTTGAGCGCCTCGATCGGCACCTGTGCGCCGGTCGCCATGGTGATCCGGGTGCCGCGCGAGAACGAGACGCAGGCGACCTCGGCGAACTTGCGGCGGGCGCTGTCACGCTCGGCCCCGACCAGGCGATAGCCGATCTTCGGCTCGAAGCGGGCCAGCGGCATCACGTAGGTGTCGGCGACAAGGCCCTCGCTGTCGGTCTCGACCAGGATCAGCGCCTCGGCGGTGCCGGCGTCCGGCGTCATGAATTGCAGCGCGCAGTCGAGATGCAGGGTGGCACCGGGGCGGCCCAACTCGCTGCTGTCGTCAACGCGAAAGCTGCCGTCGCCAAGGGTGGCGAGGGCCAGCCGCTTTCGCGCGGCGCCGGGCTCCATCATGTAGATGTCATCGAGGACCACCTCGTCCAGATGCGAGATCGCGTCGCCCAGATTGGCCCCGTCGCGCACCCGGAAATCGGTTGCGGGATAGGCCGGGATCGACTGAACGGGGCTGTCGGTTGTTGTGGTCACTGTACCGGGTCTGTTACTGGATTGACTGCATATAGCGAGGGCCGTCAGGACCCACGGGCAAGAATTAGCCCGGGATTGTGGCGGTTCTGGGCCGATTCACGGGTGAAACACCGGCATTGTTCCGGCGACCGGCGCAAGGGCCGGGGGTCGACACCGGCAAAGGAGAGACGGAAACATGGATCTTGGGATTGCGGGAAAGCGCGCGCTGGTTTGCGCCAGCAGCAAGGGGCTGGGGCTGGGCTGTGCCGAGGCGCTGGCCGGTGCCGGTGTGAACCTGGTGATGAACGCGCGCGGGGCCGAGGCGCTGGAGGCCAGCGCGCAGGCGATCCGCGATGCCCACGGGGTCGAGGTGGTGACCGTGGCCTGTGACGTGACCACGCCCGAGGGGCAGGCGGCGGTTCTCGAGGCGTCTGAGGGCGCCGACATCCTGGTCAACAACGCCGGTGGTCCGCCGCCGGGCATGTGGACCGATTGGGAGCGCGAGGATTTCATCAAGGCGCTGGATTCCAACATGCTGACGCCGATCGCCTTCATCAAGGGGCTGGTGCCGGCAATGATGGAGCGCGGCTGGGGTCGGGTGGTCAACATCACCAGCCAGGCGGTGCGCGCGCCGATTCCGGTTCTGGGGCTGTCAAACGCGGCGCGGACCGGGCTGACCGGCTATGTCGCGGGCACGGCGCGACAGGTGGCGGGCAAGGGTGTAACGATCAACAACCTGCTGCCCGGTATCCATGCCACCGACCGCGCCGATGCGCTCGACGGCGGCGTGGCCAAGCAGCAGGGCATCAGCATCGAAGAGGCCCGCGCACAGCGCGCCTCGACGATCCCCGCCCAAAGGTATGGTACCCGGGAAGAGTTCGGCGCCGCCTGCGCCTTCCTGTGCTCGCAACATGCCGGGTTCATCGTCGGGCAGAACCTGTTGCTGGACGGCGGTGGTGTGAACCTGACCATGTGATCCCGAAATCGGGACGCGCCCCCCGATTGCAGGGGGCGCGGTGCCCGGCCTTGTCCCCGGGGGCGGGGGTTGCTATCTCCTGCTCTGCCCGATGGTTTTCCTCGGGAATTGCAGCGAGGCCCCCGTGACGGCAGACATTCCCAGGCTCGAGATCCGCAACCTTGTTCGCCATTTCGATGGCCGACGGGTGGTGGACGACGTCTCGCTCAGGATCATGGCAGGGCAGGTGACCTGCCTTCTGGGCCCATCCGGCTGCGGCAAGTCGACGACTCTGCGGATGATCGCGGGCGTGGAAATGCAGGATTCCGGCGAGATCTGGGTCGATGGAAAACTGGTGTGCGACACCATTTTCCGGGTTCCTCCCGAGCGCCGCGAGATCGGGCTGATGTTCCAGGATTTCGCGCTGTTCCCGCATCTGAGCGTGGCCGAGAACGTCGCCTTTGGCCTGCGTCATGGGACCAAGGCGGAAAAACGGGCGCGGGTTTCCGAACTTCTGGAGCGGGTCGACCTGATCGAGTTCATCGACGGCTATCCGCACCAGTTGTCGGGCGGCGAACAACAGCGCGTCGCGCTGGCCCGTGCGCTGGCGCCCCGGCCACGCATCATGCTGATGGACGAACCGTTTTCGGGCCTCGACAACCGGCTGCGAGATGGCATCCGCGACGAGACGCTGAGCCTTTTGAAGGACGAGGATACTGCCGTTCTGCTGGTCACGCATGAGCCGGAAGAGGCAATGCGCATGGCCGACGAGATCGCGCTGATGCGCGCCGGAACGATCGTGCAGCGCGGCGCGCCCTACAATGTCTATACCCGCCCCGCCGACAAGGCTGCAGTAGCCTTCTTCAGCGATATCAACGTGCTGAAGGCCCAGGTGAACGGGGCCTTGGCGCAGACCCCCTTTGGCCAGTTCCTGGCGCCGGGGGTGCCGGATGGAACCGATGTCGAGATCGTGTTCCGCCCCCAGCACGTGCGGTTGGACTTTGACCGTAACGGGCAGGGGCCGCTGCCGACCCCCGCCGAGGGAGTGGCGGCGCGTGGAGTCGTGGAACGGGCGCGGTTCCTGGGCCACGAGAGCCTTGTGGAGTTCCGCATGGAGTTCGACGGCTCGGTGCTGAAGGCGACGGTGCCCAACGTGTTCCTGCCGCAGACCGGGCGCGCGATGTGGCTGACCGTGCGGCGCGACAAGTGTTTCGTGTTTCCCGCCTGAACGGCTTTCAACCCGCGGGGCCCTCGTAATCCGCCAGCGTCTTGCCGGGTTCGTCAATGAACAGTTCGGGCAGGGGCGTGGCCTCTTCGATCAGATCGAGGCGAAATTCGCGGAAATCCTGCCGCAACTCGCACCAGGCCGTCAGGGTCCAGGCTCGCCCCCAGCTTTCCAGCCGCAGCGGGCGGACGGTGCGCCGGGTGGCGGAGCCCTCCGGGTGGCGATAGGAGAGGCGGAGTTTCTGCCGCCCGCGAATGGCGCTGCGCAATGCGCCTACGTGCGACAACCCGCGTGCGGCATTGGCAAGCGGGGTGAGCGCGGTTTTCCACGTCTCTGCCTCGGCAATGGTCTCTTGCGGCAGGGCGGCGTCGACCTTGTCCGCCAGCGACAGCGCGGCGGCCTTCAGATCAGGGTCGGCAGCCTCGGACAGGATGGCGATCCCGAGGTTGAGGGCCGAAAGCTCATCCTGTGTCAGGGTGATCGGCGGCAGCGCGATGGTGTCGGCCAGCGTATAGCCGGTGCCGCGTGTGCCGGAGACCGGGACGCCGGCGGCCATCAACCGGTCCATGTCGCGATAGATCGTACGTTGCGACACCCCGAGCCGTGCCGCGAGATCCTGCGCGCGATGCAGCTTCTTGTCGCGCAACAGGCGCAGGAGGTCGAGCAGGCGATCGGTGCGATCCATGAGGGTTTTTGCGTCCGGGAAGGGGCGAAGGTCAAGAGATACTGACAAAATCATGTCAGTAAAGGGAATGGGCTTTCGAAAAGCGAGGCGAACCGCCGGCATTCGGTACAGTGCGGCGCGCTCGGCGCTTTTCGGTCGCCGCGTGCCTCCTGTATGACAAGGGCAACCCCGCCGCACGGCTGCTGTGCCGTGCCTGGGACAGACAAAAGGAGAGATCACATGCTCAACAATATCGGCCTTCCCGGCCTTCTTCTGATCGCGGTCGTTGTTCTGGTGCTGTTTGGTCGCGGCAAGATCAGCTCGCTCATGGGCGAGGTGGGCAAGGGCATCACCTCGTTCAAGAAGGGCATCAACGAAGGCACCAAGGAACTCGAAGAGGACGTCGCGGACACCGCAAAGGACGTCACGCCCGAGGAAACCGACAAAGACAAGGCGTAACAGCGCATGTTCGATCTGGGCTGGACCGAACTGCTGGTCATCGGCATCGTCGCGTTGATCGTGGTGGGGCCAAAGGACCTTCCGGTGCTGTTTCGCAACATCGGGCGCTGGGTCGGCAAGGCGCGCGGCATGGCGCGCGAGTTTTCCCGCGCGATGAACGAGGCGGCCGACGAATCCGGCATGCGCGACGTGGCCAAGACCTTCAAGACGGCGACCAACCCGGTGGGTTCGGCGCTGGACGGGGTCAAGGAGGCGGCACGTGACATGACTGCCGGGCTTGATCCGACCAAGTACGACCCCGACAGCGAAACCGGCAAGCTGGCCAAGGAACGCGCCGAGGACGCCAAGAAGATCCAGGCTGCCACCGCCCGCGCCGCCGCAGACCGCAAGGCGCGCGAGGCCGAGGAAGCACTGGCCAAGGCCAACGAGGCCGAGGCGGCGTTGAACGACCCCGCGCCGGACGCGCCCCAGGATTCTGAAAGCAAGACATGAGCAATACCGATACCGACGAGATCGACGACAGCTCGGCGCCGTTGATCGAGCATCTGACCGAGTTGCGGTCGCGGCTGATTCATTCGGTCGCGGCCTTCCTTGTCGGCATGGTGATCTGCTTCACCGTGGCGACACCGATCTTCAACTTTCTCACCGCGCCGCTGTGCCAGGTTCTGGCCGAGCGGGGGCAGGATTGCGACCTGATCTTCATCAGCCCGCAAGAGGGGTTCTTCGTGGCGATCAAGGTATCGCTTCTGGGGGGGCTGATCCTGGCCTTTCCCTACATCGCGCTGCAGATGTGGCGGTTCGTGGCGCCGGGGTTGTACCGGTCGGAAAAGGGCGCGTTCCTGCCGTTCCTCGTGGCCTCGCCCTTCATGTTCCTTCTGGGGGCGGCCTTCGCGTTTTACGTGGTGACACCGCTGGCCTATGACTTCTTCCTCGGGTTCCAGCAGTTCGGTGCCGAGGGCGAGGCGCTGGAGGCCGGACAGGCCGCGCCGCTGAGCGTGGTGTTCCAGGGGTCGGCACAAGAATACCTGAACCTGACGATCAAGTTCATCGTTGCTTTTGGCCTGTGTTTCCAACTCCCGGTCCTGCTGACCCTGATGGGCAAGGCCGGGCTGGTCAGCGCCGCGGGGCTGGGCAGCGTTCGAAAATACGCGGTTGTCGCGATCCTGATCCTGGCCGCGCTGGTGACGCCGCCCGACGTGATCACGCAGGTGATCCTGTTCGTCGTGGTCTATGGCCTTTACGAGATCTCGATCTTCCTGGTGCGCCGGGTCGAGGCCAAGCGCGAGGAACGGATGCGTAAAGAGGGCACCTGGTACGAGGATGACGAAGAGGCCTTCGACGACGACCCGATGATGTCGGAGTTCGACGAGGACGCCGGGCCGGATCCGCGCGACGACTAGCTGCCGGGTCAATGACATGAGCAAGGGGCGCGCCGGGCAACTGGCGCGCCCCTTTGCCTCGCCCCTCTTGTCGCTCTTGTCGCTTCGTGGTTTGACAGGCCCGAAACGACTGGAGGACAGCAGATGGATCAGGCCGCACTTACCCGCATTGCCGAGGCGTTGGAGCGCATGGCGCCGGCCCCGATGCCGGCCCCGGATTTCGCCGCGGCCGGCGGTTTTGTCTGGCATACGGATCCCGACCGGCTGGAACCGGTGGCGCGGATCAACCGGGTGCGGCTGGACCTGCTGGTGGGCATCGATCGGTCGCGCGACACGCTGTTGGACAACACCCGCCGGTTCGCCGAGGGAAACAGCGCCAACAACGCGTTGCTCTGGGGTGCGCGCGGGATGGGCAAGTCGAGCCTGGTCAAGGCGGTGCATGCCGAACTGTCCGAGGATCACCCTGAGCTGAAGCTGGTGGAACTCCAGCGCGAGGATCTGCCCAGTGTCGGGCGGCTGTTGAACCATCTGCGCGGCGCGCCACAGCGGTTCCTGCTGTTCTGTGACGACCTGTCGTTCTCCCATGACGACCAGCACTACAAGAGCCTCAAGGCGGTGCTGGACGGCGGCATCGAGGGGCGGCCCGAGAACGTCCTGTTCTACGCCACGTCGAACCGCCGCCACCTGATGCCGCGCGACATGATCGAGAACGAACGCTCCAGCGCGATCAATCCCTCCGAGGCGGTCGAGGAAAAGGTCTCGCTCTCCGATCGGTTCGGGCTGTGGCTGGGCTTCCACCCCTGCAGCCAGGATGAATTCCTGTCGATGATCGACCGCTATTGCGCCGCCTATGGTGTGTCGGTCGAGCCCGAGACCCTGCGCGCCGAGGCGATCGAGTGGCAGGCCACGCGCGGCGCGCGCTCGGGCCGGGTGGCCTGGCAGTTCTTTACTGATCTGGCGGGGCGGCAAGGCGTGCGGGTCTGACCGCGCGCCGTTCCGGTTCCCCTCTGCGCACTCCTGCGCCTGCGCGCCGCGCCTATTTCAGATAGGGGGCGGGATCGACGCTCTCGAACCCGTCGCGCACCTCGAAATGCAGATAGGCCTCCTCGCCGGCGCGCAACTTCGCCAGTTTCTGGCCGCGCTTGACCTTGTCGCCCTTCTTGACCGTGATCCCGTCCACATTGGCATAGACCGTCAGCAGGTTGGCGTCGTGGCGGATCACCACGATGGGGACCTCGTCGGCGTCCTCGGTGATGGCGGCGATGGTGCCGGCCTCGGCGGCGGCCACGGGGGTGCCCGGGGCGGCGGCGATATCGATGCCCTCGTTGCGGCCCTTGGCATAGTCGCGGATGATCTTGCCGCCCGAAACCGGCATCGCCATCGCGGCGCCGGAAGAGACTGAGGGTTTGCCGACCGAGACTTTGGGCGGCTCCGGCGCGGTGGCGGCGATCTTTTCGTCAGGCAGGGGTTCGGATGCGCTGGGCGGCGTCGGCGTGGGCGAGCCGCTGCCTGGCGGGGTCACGTCGGTCTGGGGCAGGGCGCGGCGCGGCGCCGGCTGGTCCTTGACCGGGATCAGCAGGTACTGCCCCTCGCGAATGGCGAAATCGGGGCCAAGCCCGTTCCATTCCGCCAGCGCCTTGATCGGCACCTGGTAGAGCCGCGACACCGAATAGGCGGTCTCGCCGCGCTCGACCTTGTGGCGGATCGGTTCCACTCGCTCGGGTTCCTGCCTCGGTGTGGGCGCAGGTGTGGCAGGGTCCAGCGTGGCGGTTTCCACCGCCGAGGGTGCCGGGGTGGTGTCCGGCGCGGCGTCGATGGCCGAACCGGCCAGCGTGGCGATGTCGATCGAGCCGGGCGAGCCGGCGGGCGGTTCCGAGACCCGGCGGGGCAGGGCCATGACCTCGCCCTGGCGCAGGGGGTCGGTGGGCTGAACGCCGTTGTAGCGGGCCAGGTCCTCGGCCGGCAGGCCGATGCGCGCGGCCACGTCCGCGACGGTGTCGCCGCGCCGCGCCACGGCCACCTGGTAGCTGGGATAGGAGATGATGCCGCGCGCGTCCGGATCGGGCCGGTCGGCGGTGCTCACGCTGCGGGCGGCCTCTGCGGTGGAAAAGCCCCCCACGTTGCCGCGCAGGTCGAAATCAAGCGGTTCGGAACAGCCCGCGAGCAGGGCCAGAACGGCGGTCGCCGCCCAGAGGCGGCCTGGTCGTATCGCGATGGCGGGAAATGGCATCTCGTCGTCCTCAATGCGCGCCCCCTGTTGGCCGGGGCTTTTACGGGTTACCTGTGTCGCTCGAATGGTCCGTCAACTGTCCTGGCCCAACCCCTCGAGCAGGGGGACGAACCGCACCGGTCGGATCTCGTCATACTCGAACCCGTCCTCGCCACGGCGCACCCGGATCAGCGTCTGCACGGTGTCCGATTGCCCGACCGGCACGACCATGATACCGCCGATTTTCAACTGCGCCAAGAGCGGGCCGGGGGGGTCCTCGGCGGCGGCGGTCACGATGATGCGGTCGAACGGGGCCTGCTCGGGCAACCCGTGAGAGCCGTCGGCCGTCATCGCGGTGATATTGACCAGCCCCTGCGCCTCGAAGATGACCCGCGCCTCGCGCACCAGCCGCATGTGGCGGTCGACGGTATAGACCCGGCGTGCCAGCTTGCTCAGGATCGCGGCCTGGTAGCCTGAACCTGTCCCGACCTCGAGCACCTTGTCGCGCGGGCTGACCTGCAATGCCTGGGTCATGATGGCCACCACCGAGGGCTGGCTGATGGTCTGCCCGCAGGCGATCGGCAGCGGCATGTCCTCATAGGCGCGTTCCGAGAACAGCCCGCGCACGAAGGGGCCGCGGTCGATCTCTTCCATGGCATTCAGCACGCGCCGGTCGGTCACGCCCTTGGAACGGATCGCGAACAGGAACTGCATCTTGGTTTCCGGCGCGGGTTCGGTCATTCGATGGCCTTCAGTGCCTCCAGCGCGTCATGCGCTGTCAGATCGGCGCGCATCGGCGTGACCGAGATGTAACCGTCCAGGTTGACCGCGGCATCGCTGCCCGGTTCGGTCGGCACGTGCTGGTTACCGCCCTTGATCCACAGGAACCGGCGCCCCGATGGCGAACTGTGCGGCTCGACCGAGAACCTCGTGTCGCGGCGGTAGCCTTGCGGCGCCACCCGCATGCCGCGCACCTCTGCCGCCGGAAGCGGCGGGAAATTGATGTTGTAGAACAACCGGTAATCTTCGCCCGCCTCGGGGGTCGCGGCATGAACGCGGCGGATCACATCGGCGCCATGTTGGGCGGCGGCCTCGAAGGGGTTGTCCAGCCCGAGGTTGCCGGGGCCGTAGTATTGCGACAGCGCCATCGCCGGGATGCCCTGAAGCGCGGCCTCCATCGCCCCGCCGAGGGTGCCGGAGTAAAGTGCGTTCTCGGCCGAGTTGTTGCCCCGGTTCACCCCCGACAGCACCAGGTCAGGGCGAGTATCCTTGAGCACATCGTGCAGCCCCGCCATCACGCAGTCGGCCGGGCTGCCCTCGGCGGCAAAGCGGCGGTCGCCCAGCTTGGCGATCATCATCGGGCGGGTGTAGCTGATGCAATGGGCGACGCCCGATTGCTCGAAGGCCGGGGCGACAACCCAGACCTCGCCCGTCGGTCCCGCCAGGTCGGCGGCGATCGCCTCCAGCACCGTGAGCCCGGGGGCGTTGATGCCGTCGTCGTTGGTCAAGAGTATTCGCATGTCAGCCTGCCCCGTTTGCGTCTTGATAGCCGCGCCCGCCGCCTTGGGCAAGCAAGCGGCGCGCTCTGCCCGCAATTATCGGTCCCGGCGTGGCGGCCGGGCTGTCCGGCGCTCAGAGCAGCGCCAGAAGGCGCTCGGCCTCGTCCGCCGGGGGGATCAGCGCGGTGCGGTCCTCGCCGGGGAAAAACCGGGCACGGGTGGCGGTGGGCATCGGCCGAGGCTCCAGCACCCGCACCTGCGGGCCGGTGCGAAGGGTTTCCGCCGCCCAGCTTTTGGCCAGCGCGATCTGCGCCGCCTTGGTGGCCCCGTAGGCCCCGAAGAACTTTTCACCTGCGCGCGGATCGTCAAAGAACACCGCTTGGCCCGTCTGTCCCAGCAGCGGCGCGACATAGGAGATCAGCAGCGCGGTCGCGCTGGCGTTGACGGCGGTGGATTTTTCCCAGTCCTTGGCGTCGATGAATTGTGCCGGGCTGAGCGGGGCGGCATGGACCGCCGTGTGCAGCCAAAGGGCGACCTCGCCCCAGCGGTCGTGGATGCCACGGCACAGGGTCGCCATCGCCTCGGGTACGGTGATGTCCATCGGCGCCAGCGTGGCGCTGCCGCCCCTGGCCTTGATCCGGTCGTCCAGCTCTTCGAGCGCCCCGGTGGTGCGCCCCACCGCGACGATGTGATGGGTCGGGGCCAGCGCCTCGGCCAGCGCGAAACCGAGCCCGCGGGAGGCACCGGTGATCAGGGCGATTTTCGTCTCGGGCTGTGTCATGGGCGTGGGTGTGCGGCGTTTCCTGCGTCGCGTCAAGAGGCAGGGGCAGGGCTCATCCGCCGGGCAGGGTGATCCGCGCGGTTTCGCCGCTGCGATGGAAAAGCAGGCCATTCTCGTCAATGGCCACCACGCGCCCCCAGGACAGATGGTCGCCCGGGGCGACCTTCTTGATCCGTCCGCCGGGCAGGCGGACCAGCGCATGATAGCCTTTCGCGCCGCCGCTGAGGCCGATCAGGATCATCTGGCCGCTGTCCAGAACCTGCGGCGTCGTGGCCAGGCCAGCCACAGTCGCGGGCGTTTTGCCCGCGTCGGTCTTGTTCGTCATGTGATGCGTGTCCTTGCGGCGGGCCGGTTTCGACCGCCGCCTGTGCTTTGTGTCGGACTGCTGACCTAATGCGTGACGCGGCCCGGCGAAAGGGGCCGCGTTCCGGGCTTGGCGAAAAGCCGCCGGGGCCGCGTTGGGCCTATTCCGCCGCCGGCTTCATCTCGAAGCCCTTCTCGATCATGTCGGCGGGCTTGACCGGGTACTCGCCGGAGAAACAGGCATCGCAGTACTGCGGACAGGATGCATCCCGCCCCGTCGCCTCGCCCACGGCGCGGTAAAGCCCGTCGAGCGAGATGAACTTGAGGCTGTCGACCGCCAGATGCTCGCGCATCTCGTCCTCGGACATGGTCGCGGCGAGAAGTTTTTCGCGCTGCGGCGTGTCGACGCCGTAGAAACAGGGCCAGGCGGTCGGCGGGCTGGCGATGCGGAAGTGCACCTCCTTGGCGCCCGCATCCAGGATCATTTCCTTGATCTTGCGGCTGGTGGTGCCGCGCACCACCGAATCGTCGACCAGGATCACCCGCTTGCCCCGGATCAGGGCGCGGTTGACGTTCAGCTTCAGTCGTACACCCATATTGCGGATCTGCTCGGTCGGCTCGATGAAGGTCCGGCCCATGTACTGGTTGCGGATGATCCCCATCGCATAGGGAATGCCCGATTCCTGGCTGAAGCCGATCGCCGCCGGCGTGCCGCTGTCTGGCACCGGACAGACCAGGTCGGCCTCCACCGGGCTTTCCTTGGCCAGTTCGCGACCGATGGCGGCGCGGGTTTCATAGACGCTGCGCCCGCCCAAGATACTGTCGGGGCGCGAGAAATAGACATGCTCGAAGATGCAGAAGCGCGGTTTCTGACGGCGGAAGGGAAACAGGCTTTCCACCCCGGTTTCGGGGGTGATGACGACCATTTCGCCCGGTTCGATCTCGCGCACGAAATCGGCGCCGATGATGTCCAGCGCGCAGGTCTCGGAACTGAGCACCCAGCCGTCGCCGATCTGGCCCAGCACCAGCGGGCGCACCCCCAGTGGATCGCGCACACCGATCAACTGGGTGCGGGTCATGGCGACGATGGAAAACGCCCCCTCGACCCGGCGCAGCGCATCCTCCATCCGTTCGGGGATGTCACGTTGCAGCGACCGGGCCATCAGGTGAATGATGCATTCGCTGTCCGACGAGCTTTGAAAGATCGAGCCACGCTCGATCAACTCGCGGCGCAGCGCATCGGCATTGGTGATATTGCCGTTGTGGGCAATGGCCGCACCGCCCATGGCGAATTCGCCGAAGAACGGTTGAACATCGCGGATCGCGGCCCCCTTGGCCCCGGCGGTGGAGTAGCGCACATGCCCGATGGCCAGCGGCCCGGGCAGGGTCTCCATGATGTCGGTCGAGGTGAAATTGTCGCGCACGTAGCCAAAGCGGCGGGCCGAGTTGAAGCCTTGCTCCGGATCGTGTGTGACGATTCCGCCGGCCTCTTGCCCGCGATGCTGGAGCGCATGCAGGCCAAGGGCGACGAAGTTGGCGGCGTCCTGGACGCCGGTAACGCCGAAAACGCCGCATTCTTCGCGCAGCTTGTCATCGTCGAACGGGTGGGCGGGGGGCATTTGCGGCATCGGCACGGGAGGGCAGCTCCGAATCCGTTGTTGGGATAGGCCCCCACATAATGGCATGTGCGGCGAGTGTCACGAAAGGATCACATAATTCTAGCGGGACGCACCGCGTTCATGCGCTCAGACCGATCCGATCGTGCGTGGGTTTCGGGGGATTGTGCCGGGAGGGGCTGGCGGCGCGGCGTGGACCGAAGCGGAGCCGCGGGAGCAGGTTGCGACATTCGCGATAGGTCAGCCGGCGGTGCCGGTCATTGCAGTCCGGGCCGGGCACATGAAGAAGCATGCCGGTATGGACAAAGACGATTTCCTCGGTCTCGAATCCGAGCACGATCCCACAGCGCAGGGAAAACCCCGAGACGGTATGCACTCCGCGAAACCCGGTGGTCGCCGGGACCGGGATCAGAACCAGAGGAACACCGAACAGCCGATGACAGACCGAACTCATCACGGCGAGGCTTTGTCCCGCGTTCAGACGCAGATCCGCGCAGTTGCCAAGCCTGTTCACAGGCACGATCCAGTGCAGACGGCTATGATCCGGAGGTTGGCGGTGGAGGGTGGCGATTCGTCTCATGCCGCGCAGGGTGCGGACCCGTTCGCCGCAGCGCAGGCATTCTACCGGGCGCCAGCCGTTGACGGTGTCCAGCAGGGTTCCGGGGGCGAAGGTACGATCATCGGCGCGCTCCACTCGCGGTCGCTCGGACAGGATAGACGCAGGCGCGGCACGGGAAGGCGCCGCTTCAAGAGCGAGGTCTGAGGTCACGGAAACACCTATTCGGTACCAGTTACGCGGCTGTTCAGCCGTGGGTATAGGAGCCGTTCGAAACGGGCCGATCAGGTGACGGAAAAGGGGCAAAAACGTGGCAAGTGGGTCAATTCGAACCGACTGCCCGCCCTTTCGCTGATATCACTCCGGGGCGCCGCAGCTGCCCACCAGTCTCTCGTACTGCCGGGTGATCCAGCCCAGCGCCTGTTCGGGATCGCGCTCCTCGATCGAGTCGGTCATCCGCGAGAAGACCGTGGCCGAACGGCTTTCATCGACAACGGTGAAGTCCTGCCCGGTCATCACCGTGTCATAGACGAAGAAGGCGATCCCTACGAGAAGGATGCCACGCGCCACGCCGAAGAAGAACCCGGCGCCCTGGTCGAGCCCGCCGAGGGCCGAGCGTTGCACCAGTGAGGAAAACAGCGGGGTGAAGAACGAAACCACGATCAACGCCACGGCAAAGACGGCGGCGAAGGCGGCGATGATGCTGAGTTCGCAGCTTTCGCCGATATAATCGCCCAGAACCGGAACCTCCTGGATCAGCGGTTCGACCTGCGGGGCGAACAGGAACCCGAGCACCGCCGCCACGATCCAGCCGGCGATGGCCATCGCCTCGCGCACGAAACCGCGGGAATAGGCCAGAAGGGCCGAAACCACGATGATCAGGGCCACGACCCCGTCGATGATGGTGAAACCGTCCATGTTCCTCGCCTGCTCTGTCCTGCGCTAACCCGCCCCGAAGACTTCGCCGACAAATCCGATCAGGTCGGTCGGCCGTGTCAGGGACAGGCCGCCGCCGGATCCGGTCTTGCCACCGGCCGGAGCGATTGCAGCGGTGAAACCAAGTTTTCGCGCTTCTTTCAACCTGTTTTCGGTCTGAGGTGTCGGACGAAGGGCCCCGGAGAGGCTGATTTCTCCGAAAACCACCGTTTCGGCGGGCAGTGGCGCATCCTCGCGCGCGCTCAGAAGCGCGGCGGCGACGGCCAGATCGGCCGCCGGTTCTCCGATCTTCATGCCGCCGGCGACATTGAGATAGACATCGAGCCCGGCAAAGGGGATGCCGCAGCGGGCCTCGAGAACGGCCAGGATCATCGCCAGCCGTCCGCCGTCCCAGCCGACCACGGTGCGGCGGGGTTGTGACAGCGGCGAGGGGGCGACCAGGGCCTGGAACTCGACCAGCACCGGGCGGGTGCCCTCGATGCCGGCAAAAACCACCGAGCCGGCGCTGGGCTGGCCGCGTTCGGACAGGAACAGCGCCGAGGGGTTGGTGACCTCGGCCAGCCCGCCACCGGTCATCTCGAATACGCCAATCTCGTCGGCGGGGCCAAAGCGGTTCTTGACCGCGCGCAGGATGCGGAACTGGTGGCCGCGCTCGCCCTCGAAATACAGCACGGTATCGACCATGTGCTCGACCACGCGGGGGCCGGCGATCTGCCCGTCCTTGGTGACATGGCCGACCATGATGACCGAGACGTTGTGCCGCTTGGCGAATGTGGTCAGCTCATGCGCGGTGGCACGCACCTGGGTGACGCTGCCCGGTGCGCTGTCGACGTTGTCGGCCCACATGGTCTGGATCGAGTCGATGATGACAAGCTGCGGTTTCTCCGCCTCCAGCGTGGTCAGGATGTCGCGCAGGTTGGTCTCGGCCGCCAGTTGCACCGGCGCATCGGCGAGGTCGAGGCGCCGCGCGCGCATCCGCACCTGGGCGCTGGCCTCCTCGCCCGAGACATAGACCGTCTTCAGCCCCTGGCGGGCAAAGGCAGCTGCGGCCTGCAACAAAAGCGTGGATTTACCGATGCCGGGATCCCCCCCCACCAGGATCGCCGAGCCGGGAACGAGGCCACCGCCAAGCACGCGGTCAAGCTCATCAATACCCGCCATGGCGCGGGGCGGCGGGGCCTCTTCGGCGGAGAGGTCGGTCAGCGGCACCGCATGTCCGCGCCGCGCACCTAGCGATTTCGACGCCGGCCCGGAGGAGAGCGGTTTCTCCTCGGAAATGGTGTTCCATTCGCCGCAGGCTTCGCAGCGCCCGGACCACTTGGTGCTGCTTGCGCCGCAGGCCGAGCACAGAAAGGTTTTGGTTTTTGCCATGTGCCGTTATTGCCCGTCCGCGCACGCGGCCTCAAGCCCCCGCAACCGCCGATCGGTCAGAAGGCCCAGCACCAGCGAGGCGAGGATGCAGAAGGTAAACAGGTAAAGCCCCCAGGCCACCTCGATCCGGGCGTAGGAAATGCCCTTGGCGATGGTGATGTACAAGGCGATGAGGAAAATGTCCGCCATCGCCAGCTTGCCCAGCACGCTCAGCACCGGCAGCGCGCGGGTATCGAGCAGCCGCCACTGCACCAGCGCCAGCCCGATGGTTTTCAGGTAGGGCGCAAAGAGGGCAAAGACGGTGACCACGAGGGCGAGGAAAACATCGGTGCGCCAGAGCGATTGCAGCCCGGTGATGACCGAGATCTCCGACAATCCGAACACCGGCAGGAACCCCGCGCGCAGCAGCGGCGCGAACCAGGCGACGGGATAAAGCACCAGCAGGGACAGGTTGGCGAGACGCAGGATCATCACAGCGGCCTACCCGATTTCACCGGGTTTGGGAACGCGGATGCATCCACCGTTTAGTGCAATTTCCTTCGAAGGAAATTGTCGAGAAAATTCGAATTTTCTCTCACCGCGCGGGATCACCGGACCGCTTCGATCGGCCCCTCGGCGCGGCCGTGGATGAACTGGTCCAGATAGGGATCGCCCGAGTCGTCCATCTTGGCCACCGGGCCGGTCCATTTGATCACCCCGTCATGCAGCATCGCCACGTTGTCGGCGATGGCGCGGACGCTGGTCATGTCGTGGGTAATGGTCATCGCGGTGGCGCCCATCTCGACCACGATCTCGCGGATCAGCTCGTTGATGACGCCGGCCATGATCGGGTCGAGACCGGTGGTGGGTTCGTCGAAAAAGATGATCTCGGGATCGGCGGCGATGGCGCGGGCCAGCCCGACGCGTTTCTGCATGCCGCCGGACAGCTCGGCCGGGAACAGGTCGGCGACCTCGGGCTTCAATCCGACACGGCGCAGTTTCTCGATGGCGATCTCGCGTGCCTCGGCCTGCGGCCGTTTCAGCGCGCCACGCAGCAGGCGAAAGGCCACGTTTTGCCACACCGGCATCGAATCGAACAGCGCGCCGCCCTGGAACAGCATGCCGAACCGGGCGAGAAAGGCGTCGCGGTCGCCGCTGGTGGCGTCGCGCCCGTCGACCATGATGCGCCCCGAATCCGGCGTCACCAGCCCGAGAACGCATTTCAGCGCCACCGATTTGCCGGTGCCCGACCCGCCGATGATCACCATCGACGTGCCCTTGGGCACCTCGAGCGAAAGCCCGCGCAACACGCGATTGCTGCCAAAGGCCTTATGCACATCCTCATACCGGATCATACCGAGAAAAACGCCCCCGTCAGCAGGAAGTTGGCGGCCAGGAGCAACACGGCGGCGACCTCGACACTGGTCTTGGTGGCGGCCCCGACGCCCTGGGCGCCACGGCCCGAGTTCATGCCGTAATAGCATCCCATCACCGTGGCGATGCCGCCGAAGACACAGCCCTTGACCAAGGACGAGACCACATCGAGCGGTTCGAGGAAATCCATCGTGTTCTTGAGGTAGGCCGCCGGGTTGAAGCCCAGGTTCTGGGTCGCAACGACATAGCCGCCGGCGATGCCGATCACATCGCCCACGCCGACCAAAATCGGCACCGTGATCAGCCCGGCCAGCAACCGCGGCGCGGTGAGATATTTCATCGGATGGGTCGACAGGGTGACCAGCGCGTCAATCTGCTCGGTCACCTTCATGGTGGCCACCTCGGCGGCGATCGAGGAGGTGACGCGCGCCGCGATCATCAGCCCGGCCATCACCGGGCCCAGCTCGCGCACCATTCCGATGGCGACGATCTGCGGCACCACCGCCTCGGCGTTGAAGCGCGCGCCGCCGGAATAGATCTGCAACGCCAGCGCGCCGCCGGTGAACAGCGCGGTCATCCCGACCACCGGCAGCGACAGCCAGCCGATATTCAGCAGCGCGTGAAACAGCTCGCGCGGGTAGAAGGGCGGGCGAAAGATATGGCTGAAGGCCGACAACGCATAGAGCGCGACCCGCCCGACCGAGGCCAGCGCAGCCAGCACGGTCCGGCCCAGCCGGGCCACAGGATCGAGCAGCGCCGTCACGACCTGTAGCTGCGCGCATAGCGCGCGCCCAGCGCGGTCAGGATTTCATAGCCGATGGTCCCGGCGGCATCTGCCAGGTCGTCGACCCCCTGGTTCGGCCCCAGAAGGCTCAGGGCCTCGGGCGCCTCCTCGCTCAGCTCGGTGATGTCCACCGTGATCAGGTCCATGGAGATCCGCCCGGCAATCGGGCAGCGTGTGTCGCCATGCCAGAGCGCCAGTTTCGGGGCCAGCGCGCGGAACAGGCCGTCGGCATAGCCTGCAGGCACCGTGGCGATCCGCGATGGTCGCTGCGCTGTCCAGGTGTTGCCATAACCCACGGTCTCGCCCGGCTGGACCTCGCGGGTCTGGATCACCGGCAGGTCGAGCGCGACCACCGGGCGGGCCTCCTCGAACGGGCGTCCGCCATACAGGCCGACACCGGGGCGGGTCACGTCGAAATGATAGGCCTCGCCCAGGATCGTACCGCCCGTGGCCGAGAGCGAGCGCGGCACGCCCAGCCCGTCGGTCATCTCGCGGAAACAGCGCAACTGTTTCGCGTTCATGAAATGGTCGGGCTCGTCGGCACAGGCAAGGTGCGACATCAGCAGCGCCGGCATCTGTTGCAGCACCGGATCGCGCAGCGCGGCCCATTCGGCGGGTTCCATGCCGAGCCGGTTCATCCCGGTATCCAGCTGGATGCCGAAGGCGTGTTGCGGCAGGGTTTCGAAATGGCGCAGCACCTGGTCGACCGAGTTCAGCATCGGCGTCAGGTCGTTGTCGCGGATAAGGGCGCTGTCGCCGGCCATGTGGCCCGAGAAGACCCCGATCATCGGTCCCGGTCCCAGTGCCGCGCGCACCGCCGCGCCCTCTTCGGCGGCGGCGACGAAGAACCGCCGCGCGCCCGCTTGGGCCAGGGTGCGTGCCACGGGATCGGCGCCCAGCCCGTAGCCGTTTGCCTTGACCACGGCGGCTGTCTCCGTGGTGCTCATTGCGTTCAGGGCCCGCCAGTTTGCGGCGAGCGCCTCGAGATCTATTGTCAACTGTCCGGTGCTCATGGCCCGTTCATGACATGGAGGCGCGGGGCGTCAAGTGTAAAACCGTCGCGGTTGCGGCCGGACAGGGGGTGGCGCGAAAATCAGCCGGCCGGGCGCGGTGTGGAGTGCCACCAGATACGCACCTCGCGCGCCAGGCCGGACGGGGCGAATTCGCCCACCAGCATGCCGTCCAGCTCCATCCGGGGCAGGGGATCGCCCGGCTTGCGTTCGGGCAGTCCGGTGCCGGTCGATTTCGCCCAGATCGCGAACAATTCCTCGGAGGCCACCTGATAAGTGACGTTCCAATGGGCGATGCCGCCGGCCGGCGTTTCGCCCAGCACCTCGTAGCCCAGCGTGATATCCTGTTGCAGCTTGATCCGGTCCCAGTAGGCGGCCAGCGCCTCGGGGCCCTGCTGCACCTGGAAGGGCGTGTTGTGATAACAACCATCGGGGGTGAACAGCGCGGCGAAGCCTTGCGAGTCCTGCCCCTCCCAGACCCGCTTGTAGGCGGCCATGAAATCCTGGATCGGCATGGTTCAGAACTCCTGTGCGCGGTCCTGTTGCCAGGCCTTGGCAAGGTTTCCGAAACGGGTGAATTGCGCCTCGAAGGACAGCTCGACCGTGCCGATGGGGCCGTGGCGCTGCTTGCCGATGATGACCTCGGCCTTGGCATGCAGGCGCTCCATCTCCTCGATCCAGGACGCCATCGCCTCGACATTCTCTTCGCCGGGTTTCTCGCGCTCTTTGTAGTATTCGCCGCGATAGACGAACATAACCACGTCGGCGTCCTGCTCGATCGAGCCGGATTCACGAAGGTCCGACAGCTGCGGGCGCTTGTCGTCGCGGCTTTCCACCTGGCGCGACAACTGCGACAGGGCGATGACGGGGATGTCCAGTTCCTTGGCGATGGCTTTCAACCCCATCGAGATCTCGCCGATTTCCTGCACCCGGTTCTCCGAGGTGCCGCGCACCAGCTGCAGGTAGTCGACGATCAGCAGGTCGAGCCCGTTGGTCCGTTTCAGGCGCCGCGCGCGGGCCGCAAGCTGGGCGATCGGGATGGCAGCGGTGTCGTCGATATAAAGCGGGCAGGCCTCGAGGTCCTTGGCGGCCTCGACAAAGCGGCGGAACTCACCCTCGGTCATGTCGCCCTGGCGGATCTTGTGGCTGGAGATTTCCGAGGCCTCGGCCAGGATCCGACCGGCCAGCTGCTCGGCGCTCATCTCCAGCGAGTAGAAGCCGACGACGCCGCCCTCGACCGCACCTTCCGTGCCATCGGGCAGGGTGCCGCGCTTGTAGGCCTTGGCGACGTTGAAGGCGATGTTGGTGGCCAGCGAGGTCTTGCCCATCGACGGGCGCCCGGCAAGGATCAGAAGGTCGGATTTGTGCAGCCCGCCCAGCTTGTTATCCAGGTCGTCCAGCCCGGTGGAAATCCCCGCCAGCCCGCCTTCGCGCTGATAGGCGGCGTTGGCGACGTTGACCGCATCGGTCACTGCGCGCAGAAAGCTTTGAAACCCGCTCTCGGACTGGCCCTGTTCTGCAAGGTTGTAAAGGTGCTGCTCGGCCTCGACGATCTGCTGCTTGGGGCCGCTGGCAACATCGACGCGGGCGGCCTTGTCGGCGATCGACTTGCCCAGGCCGATCAATTCACGCCGGATCGCCAGGTCATAGATCATCTCGGCATAGTCGCGCACCGCAAAGGCGCTGATCGCAGCGCCGGCCAGGCGGGCCAGGTAGGCCGGGCCGCCCAACTCCTTGAGGCCCTCGTCATGCTCGAGAAACGCCTTGAGCGTGACCGGAGAGGCCAGCGCGTTCTTGGCGATGCGAGCGGCGGCCACCTCGTAGATACGGGCGTGCACCGGGTCATAGAAATGCTGCGAACCGATGACGCTCGCCACCCGGTCGTAAACATCGTTGTTGGTCAGGATCGCACCGAGGAGTTGCTGCTCCGCCTCGATGGAATGCGGCATGGTCTCTGCGTCCTGAGTCTCGGGCGTGGCCGGGTTGACTGCTGTGATCTCGTTCATCTCTGTCCCGTTCTGCCTGACTGCCGCGCCGTCCCGAACGGTCCTGCGCGGTCGTTGACCGGTCTTGCGCCGGTTGGATCCTTGTACCTTACCCCGCGTGGAAATCCATCTGGACGGATGCGTGGATAAGCCGGTGGATAAGCCTGTGGGGCTTACCTCGGCCGGTTCGATTCCTCAAAATACGGTAGCATAGGATTGGCTGCCCGCAAAATGTTGCGTTGCCGTTTTGGCGCTTCGTGATTCTACAGGGAATTCGCCCCCAAGCGGCCCACAGGTTTACCCACGATTCGGCACCCCGCGCCGGGCTATCGGGCTCAGCTCTTGTGCGCTTCCTGCCAGCCCCGTGGGTCGTTGAGGAACTGCTCGACCCCCCGCAGGGTATCGCGGCTGAAGGTGCCCGAGTCCCTGGCCTCGGCCAGGACGTCCCACCAGGTGCACAGGTGGTGCAGGCTGACCCCGTGGTCGCCCAGCGTCTTCTCGGTCTCCGGGAAGATCCCGTAATAAAAGATCACCGCCGTGTGGGCGCAGGTGGCGCCGGTGGCGCGAACCGCATCGACAAAGGACAGCTTGCTGCCGCCATCCGTGGTCAGATCCTCGACCAGAAGTACACGCTCGCCCTCGTGCATCGCGCCCTCGATCCGGGCGTTGCGGCCATAGCCCTTGGGTTTTTTCCGCACATAGGTCATCGGCAACCCCATCCGTTCGGCCACCAGCGCGGCAAAGGGGATGCCGGCGGTCTCGCCGCCCGCGATGTTGTCAAAGGCCTCGAACCCGGCGTTGCGCATCACGGTGACGGTCAGGAAATCCATCAGGGTGCTACGGATGCGCGGGTAAGAGATCAGCTTGCGGCAATCGATGTAGGTCGGGCTCGGCAGCCCACTGGCCAGGGTAAAGGGCTCTTCCGCGTTCAGATGCACGGCCTCGATCTCCAGCAACATCCGTGCGGTCAGGCGGGCCATCTCTTCGGGCGAGGGGTAGGAGGAGGGGATCATCGCGGAACTCCGTTCGGGCGGCTGGGTTGCAGCGGGGCTTACTGGAGCCGCCGGAAAAAGAAAAGCCCGCCCGGCACCGGGCCGGACGGGCTTTTGATCATCCGCCTGTGCGGATCAGAACAGGAAATCGTTGGCCGACAGGTCGGCGGTCGCGATCCCCACCAGCGTGAC